>JBFILE010000235.1:0-6276 GCA_041599855.1 Thermoplasmatota archaeon | reverse complement strand
GGGGCCGGCGGGCAGGCGGGGTCCGTCACCGTGCAGCGGATGATGGAAGCCCCCAATGGTCGTGAAAACGCCATGCAGAGGCGGTCGAAACCGGGGACACCATTTTGCCGGGGCGCCACCTCTCGCCCCGTGTGGCATCGTTCCCGGTGGCCGAGCTGGAGCCCCGCACCCTCCACAGCCTCATCCTGCAGACGGTCATCCCCCGGCCGATCGCGTGGGTGAGCACGCGAAGCCGCGACGGCCGCGACAATGTGGCGCCATTCTCGTTCTTCAACGCATTCAGCGCGGCGCCACCGATCCTGGCTCTCGGGATCGGGTCCCGCCGCGGCGAACCCAAGGACACCCTTCGGAATGCCGTGGAAACGAAGGAACTCGTTGTGAACCTGGTTCCCGAATCCCTTGCCGAGGCCATGGTCGCATCGTCCGGGGAATTCGGCCCGGATGAGGATGAATTCGACGTGGTGGGCATTCGTCGGGCAGCGTCCGTGCGGGTGGCTCCGCCCCGGGTTGCGGAGGCGCCGGTGGCGTTCGAGTGCGTCCTTTGGGATACGGTCGACCTGGACCGGTCGCGGGCGGATCCGCCGGCCCCCGTGGCGGCGAGCCCGTCCACGCTTGTCCTCGCGGAAGTCGTGCACGTCCATGTATCGGATGACGTGATCCGCGATGATGGGTCGGGTCGGTTGCGGATCGACCCGGATGCCCTCGCGCTGATCGCGCGCCTCGGCGGGGTTGAGTATGCGCGACGCGCGGAACGGTTCACCCTGGAACGTCCAACGTCCGGACGCGGCTGATGGACCCGGTGGCGCGTCGGGCCGGCCCCCAGACCGCGTCCAACCATTCCACGACGCCATGGCCGCCGGGCTCGGACGTGACGTAGCGGGCGCGCGTCTTGAGGACGGGAACCGCGTTCCGTACCGCGATTCCGTATGGTGCGAGGCGGAACATGGCGAGGTCGTTCTCGCCGTCGCCCGCGACCGCGGCCTCATGGACCCGCGCGCCGAGGCCGTCCAAGGCGCGCGTGAGTCCGCTCGCCTTGTCCACGCCCTTGGGGAGGACCATGATGCGATCCAGGTTCGGGATGAGGTCGCACGCGACGTGGGCATCGGCGAGAACTTCGCGGATGGCGGCTTCGTTCGCGCGGTCGAAGGATGCGATCACATCCCCGTATTCGCAGGCGACGCCCGACCGGGGCAGGATGGTGCGGAGGTCCCATGATGGGTCTCCGGCGCGGACGATGCCGCGGCCCGGCACGGCCACGAGGCACCCGTTCTCGGCGACGATTGCGTCTGCAACGTCCCCGACGTGCTGTTGAAGGAATGGGAGGTCTCGCCCGGAAACGATGATCACCCGGAGGCCGGCGCGTTTCGCACGCAGGAGGGCGGGCCGCACCTCGATGACCGGTTCAAGGGCTTCATCCGTGAGCGTGCGATCGTAATCCGTGGCGAGCACGCGCACGCGCGCAGCGTCAACGTCGATGTCCATGTCGTGCAATCGGCGACCCCCGTGGGTTCGGCCAAGGGCATCGGCCCCTGACGTTTCGCGGTGGGCCGCGTGGCGAACGGAACGGACACCCCTCGTCACGGCCGCGGCCCGTCCACGATCGAGTCCCGTGTTCCGGGTAAATGTTTCTCCTACGTGGGCCGGACCGGCTCCGCGGATGGTGCCGGGGACGGAGGCGATGCCCGGTTCCGGATGACTTCGGCCATGATGGCTTCCAGCTTTGCGGCCCCGACAGGCAGGGTCGCCTCCTCGCTGGCTTCGAATCCGGCGAGGCCGAGGGATTCCGCAAAGCCGCCGTCAGCAAGGATCCGGGTGATGGGCTCGGCGATGGCATGAGGATCGGATGCGTCAACGACGAAGCCGTTGATGCCGTCCTCCACAAGGTCCGAGACCCCGGCACGGTCGCTCACCACGACCGGCAATCCTTCCCGCCACGCCTCGATGACGGCGAGGCCGAAGCCTTCGCGCGTGCTGGGGAGCACGAAGAGGTCGGCCAACCGGTACAGCGTGATGATGTCGCGATCGCTCAGGTGCCCGGTGAAGACGACGCGGCCGGCGACGCCCGCGTCCTCCGCCACAGCTTCCAGATGGGTGCGCCACCGGCTGCCCTTCGAGAGGCCGAGGCCGCCGTTCGGGGAACTCGAGAAACTACCGTTTCCCACAAGCACAAGGCGGGCCTCGGGTTCGTTCTCAAGGATTTCCGGCATGGCGCGGATGAGCCGATCCTGGCCCTTGATCGGGTCCATGCGCGCCACGTTGAGGATGATGCGGTCGGCGGAACCGAAGCCGAAACGGGTCACGATCCGGTCGCGGGATCGCGCGTTCACATCCGGGTAGGACTCCGGGTCGATGAACGGGCGGACGATGTGGATGGGGGACGTGACCCCGGCTGACTTCAACGCCGCGGCGTACGGTCGCGTGCTCACGATGACGGCATCGAACGCGTTCAGTCGCCGCGCGAAGAACTGCTGCCATTCCCCGGGAAGGTCTCTCGGGAACGGTGTGTGGAGATGGAAGATGCGGGGAACGCCGGCACCCGGCCACAGGGTTCCGACACCGAGCTGCTGGAAATCGTGCACGTACAGGAGGTCCACGCCGCCGAGGGACTCGGCAGTCTCCGCCAGCTTCGCTGCCGAGCGTGCCTGGTAGGCGTCGAAGGCCGTCCACTCGGGATCCGACACGCGACCATCATCGTGCGCCGCACCGGGCGGGTGCACGGCTTCCGGGGACCCGGCGCCGTTCAGGAGATTCCACAGGCGTTCCTTGACGCGCGCGTACTCCTTTCGCTGCTCGGGGCCGAGGTCCACGAACGCGTGGAGGACGCCGCCGTCGTCCACAACGGGAACCCCCCGGTTTCCGCCGTTCATGCACACCCAGACCGCTTGCGAGATGACTCCCCGCTTGCGCCACAGGCGCAGGAGCGGACGCACCATGCGCGTCACGCCACCTGTGGAGAACCGATAATCCCGACCGACGGCAAGGTCCGTCAATGCAACCCGGTTCTGACCCGAGCCGTCCTTGCCCGCACCGCGCACCGTCCACTCCCGCTGGGGCCTGAAGAGGGGAGTCTGCGTGTTCACTCCGATTCGAATCGTGGTCAAAGGAATCGATCCCGCCTCGGCCATTTTTCCCGATCACCCGTGCCCGTGGGACGGGGGCCGGGATCGTGGCCCGTAAACGTTTCCGCTACACCCCCCGACCGCGATGGAGCGCCTCCCCGTTTTGGAGCATGGCTCGAAGGACACTCCGGCCAGGACCCTGCTGCTGCGTCGTGCCTGGCCGTTCGTGGAACAAGTGTAATACTTGCGCGCAGGAAATGGTGGGTCGTGTCGGAGTCCCCCGGACCAACCCCAACCCCGCGCGCCCGCTACCGCCCCATCAGCGACTACGGAGTCGTCGGGGACGGTCGGACGGCGGCCCTCATTGCGACCGACGGGTCGATCGATTGGTGGTGCCCGAGCCGCTTCGATGCCCCCAGCGTGTTCGCGGCCATCCTCGACAAGGACCTTGGCGGCCATTTCCGTCTGGCTCCCGCCCACCCCGCCGTGATCACGAGCCGCTACCTCCCGGACACCAACGTCCTCGAGACCATGCACCGGACCAGCGATGCCGAGGTCACGGTCATCGACTACGCGCCCCACATCGAGGATTCCGGCACCGACGATGCCGTCATCGTCCGCACGGTGCGGTGTGGGCGCGGCAGCATGACGATGGCCGCCCAATTCGAGCCCCGGTTCAATTATGGGCGTATCGCGCCCCGCTTCAGCACGACGGAGCATGGGATCCTCGCCCGCGGCGGCGGCCAATGCCTGCTTCTCACGGGCGTCGCCCCCTCGGAACGGGTGGGCAGCGGGCGGCATGGCACATTCGTCATCCGCGAGGGTGAACGCGTCGACATTGTCCTCCGCCACAGCCCCATCGACCGGGCGGATCCCTTCCCGGACGCTGCCATCGATGGTGCGGACATGGAGGCCCGCACGATCCGTCGGTGGCAGACGTGGGCAGCCGCCACGCGGATCGACGGGCCCGACGCGGAAGCTGTGCGCCGGTCGGCGCTCACGTTGAAGCTCCTCCAGTTCTCGCCGACAGGAGCCATCGTGGCCGCGCCCACCACGAGTCTCCCGGAAGCCATCGGCGGCGTCCGGAACTGGGACTACCGGTACACGTGGATCCGGGATGCGGCATTCAGCGCCCGCGCCCTGTTCGCCATCGGCCACGAAGCGGAGGCCGAGCGCTTCGTGAGTTGGCTCATGCGGCGCCTCGGATCCGATGCCGGGAACCTGCGGGTGCTGTACAGCGTCACCGGCGAGGCGGATCTGCCGGAGCGCGAACTCGATCACCTCGACGGGTACCGTAGTTCGCGGCCCGTGCGCATCGGGAATGACGCGTGCAGCCAACACCAGCTCGACATGTACGGCGAACTCCTCGACACCGTGCATGCGTGCCGCCAATGCGGATTCGATGTGGAGAGTCCGAACTGGAAAGTGCTGCAGGGCGTAGTGAAATGGGTGCAGGACAACTGGAGGAACCCGGACCAGGGCATCTGGGAGATGCGGTGCGCGCCCCGGCATTTCGTGCTGTCGAAGGCGATGGCGTGGGCCGCCTTCGACCGGGCGACACGTGCGGCGCGGGAAGGCGACCTCCCCGGCGCCGCCGACGAGTGGGAGGCCGAAGCGGAAGTCATCCGGAACGAGGTGCTGGAGCGGGGCTGGAGCGACGAGCTCGGAGCCTTCCAGCAGGCGTACGATTTCCCCCATCTGGACGCGAGCAACCTCCTCCTCCCGATCATCGGGTTCATCGACGCGAACGACCCCCGCATGGTCCGCACCGTAAACCGCACGATGGAGGTGCTCACGGTGGACGGCCTGGTCTACCGCTACATCAACGCAGGCGACGGCATCCAGGGTGGGGAGGCCACGTTCACGTACTGCACGTTCTGGCTCATCGAGGTCCTCGCCCTCCAAGGCCGCGTCGCCGAAGCCCGGGCCCTCCTCGATCAGATGAAGGGTCGGGCCACCCACCTCGGACTCTACGCGGAGGAACTGGATCCGATCACGGGTGAACACCTCGGCAACTTCCCGCAGGGGTTCCCGCACATCGGCCTCATCAACGCCGCGCTCGCCATCCGGAACGCCACAACCCGCGACACGATTCCAGGCGCACCGCCGCAGGTCCCCGCGCCGGGATGAACGGCGCCTCGCGGAGTACGCCGAAAAATCCGTGGCCCCGAACAGCCAAGCGATCACCGCGACGCTCGACAAGCAATCGTGGAGCAGGCGGCGGCCACAGATGCCAGGCTGTCGGAATTCAGCCATCAGGCAACAGTCAGTCAGCCAAAGCCAATAGCACCTGGCAGTCGGTCAAGGCGAGCAAAGAGACAGGGACGGTCAAATCAAGATGGCCTGCCGTCCACCCGCCAACCCCCATTGACAAGTCGATGGCAGCGCCCGCTAAAGAGGGGGGTGTGCGAGGGGGGCAAAGCCCCCATCGCCGGCGCGAAGCGCCGAAGGAATAAACGGGGGGCAAAGCCCCCATCGCCGGCGCGAAGCGCCGAAGAAATCCAATTAGCCGCTCCCGTAGTCACTCCTGCGCTCGGTTGCCCAGTCCTGCCACGCGAGGTTCACGACCTCCCGCACGTGCTCCGAACTGGAGAATGATTCCGCATTGAGGGATCCAAGGATTTCGCGGAGGGGGATCGTCGCACCTCCTTCGCCGATGGGCACGTTCACATCTCCACACGTCTTCAGGAGCTGGGCGCGCGTTGCGGGGAACTGGACCTCGCCCATTTCGGTCGCCAGGAAGTTCAACGCCGTGACCCGGTCCATGCTTCGGATGGCGCCGGCGGACGGGAGATGCGCGGGAGCGGTCGAATGGGGCAATGTCATCGGTGCCCTGTTCGCTGTCAAACGGTATGACCCTTTTCCTTGCTGTCCCCCTGTGCGTTCGCTCGTCCGATCAGGGGGACGGCCCAGGGCTTCCCCGCGGGCGCACTACGAATGGGATATGCAGCGCGGGCCGGCATCGTAGCAATCGGGCTCCTGTTCACGGGCACCCTGCTGTTCGCGACCCGGCACGCGCCGGCGTCCCGTCCGAGCGGGCACCTGCGCACGCGCGATGCCCTCCTCATCGGGGCCGCGCAAAGCCTCGCCGTCCTCCCCGGCATCTCACGGGGCGGCTCCACCATCGGGGCCGCCCTCCTGCGAGGAGTGGATCGGGAAACGGCGGCCCGCTTCTCGTTTCTCCTGTCGGTGCCCGCCATCGCCGGCGCCGCCATCC
>JBFILE010000234.1:0-6276 GCA_041599855.1 Thermoplasmatota archaeon | reverse complement strand
GGCTGGTCAGCTTCGGGGGCGCGGGGGGACTCCACGCGGTGGCGCTCGCGCGCAACCTCGGATTCCGCGAGGTGGTGGTGCCGGTCGAGCCGGGGATCCTCAGCGCGGCGGGGATGCTCGACGCGCCGCGGATCGACGGGGGGGAGCGGGCGCGCACTCGTGGATACGGGCTCGGATGGCCTCGTCATCAACCAGTTCAATGACTTCGGCAAGGTTCGGATCGAGGGTCCCACGATCTTCACGAACGACGTGGATGCGTGGGGCAAACTGAGTGTCGGATCCCAAGGTCTCCAATTCTATGACGGAACCGTCCAGACCAGCGGCGTCATGGTCGGGGAGATCAGCAACGGCGGGTCCAAGGTCTTCAACGATCCCCGGTACGAAGTCACCCGTTTCGTCCTCACGGCGGATCAGTTCATCTCCCTCCTGATCGCCGTGTATGGCGGCCATGTGGAGGCCCTGGCGAACGACGGGGTTCCTCAGGCAGAAGCACTCCTCAGCTTCCTGCCGGCGCCTGTGAAGGACATGTTCTCCGGATTGCTTGTCATGATGACGGAGATCGTGGACGCCATCGGGGCCGCATTCGATTACGTGATCAAGGCGATCCTGGACGGCGTGAACTCCGTCATCTACGCGGTGAACGACGTGATCGAGGATTGTCCGTTCTGCCCAAGCGACTGGAGCATTTCGCCGGTCCAGTATCCCGGTCTCGGTCTCACGGCCGTGATCGTGACGGATTTCCTTGCAGGGCTCGCGTATGACATGATCAAGGGTGCGCTCGACCTCGTCTGGGGTGACCCGAAGCTCTCGGAGGATGCGGTGCCCTACATCCCTGGCTTGTACCGGATCCGGTTCCTGGATCCCGCCCCCGCCACGTGGTCCATGGTGGAAGCCACCGTCCCCGCGGTGGATGCGACATCCCTCTCGAACTCCCTCCTCAAGGTGCTCGATGTCACGGATGAGAACGGGGCGACCGTCGAGAATGACGACCTCGTTGTATTGACGACCCGTAGCGCCCTCGGTGTCCCCATGCCGTTCCCGAGCGGATTCCGTTTCCTGCGGACCGCCATGAGCTACCCCTTCACGGCGGAATTCCAGGACCTTTCGATCCGTCCGGACGGCGTGACTGTCCACTTCCCGGACCCGACCGCCGTCATCGAGCGCGCTGAAGTCAAGCTCAACGGCGGAACCTGGCTCCCGATGACCGGTCGTGGCGACGGGAAATGGACCCAAGACATCGAACTCCTCAACGGCGATTCGCTCCGCTTCCGCGCCATCCGCAAGGTGGCGGGAACGCAACCCATCGAATCGGGCACCTTCGCGGTGGACCTTCCCTTCGATCCGTCGGTGGACGCGACCTTGATCGGGGACTTCACGTTCAGGGCGACCCTGACGGCTGGCGAGGCCATGAAGGCGGTGGCGCTCCAGGTTTACGACGGGAGCACGTATACGGCATTCAAATCCGGCTCCGGCCGGTCGACGACGGTGTGGAATGCGTACGTGAGTGTCCCGAACGGCCACATGGTCCGCTATCGCATGACGAACATGGCCAATGCCGTGGAATACACGCCGTGGATGGTGCTCGATCGCAGTGACGGCTCCCTCAGGGAGCGCACGGAGTTGCAGCTGGAGGACGTCGTCGTCACCCAGTTGCGCCCCACGGTCGGAAATTACCGGACCGAGCTCGTCATCCCCGTTGAAGCCGGAATCAAGCGGGCGTGGACGAACTTCGAGGACGGGAGCCTCCACTTCTATTGGGATCGTGAAGTCGGCGACCTCTGGTCCATCCCGAGCCTTCCGGGACAGTTCTATGAAGGCATGCGGATGGTCGTCCGGGCCGAAACCTTCGAAGGCGAAACCATCGACCTCGGGACCTTTGTCCACAGTGTTCGAACCCAGAAGGACGTCCTGCCGCGCCTCATCGAACCCGTGTATGACGTGACCGGTCGCGGACCGGCCAATCACTGGTGGGGCGCACAGGACACATCGACCCACGTGCGCATGTACGATCCCCGGACGGGGTTGGCGCCTCAACGCATCCAGGTCGAGGATGCTGATGGGGCAGGTACGTGGAAGGACATGACTCGGATCGGTGACGAATACTGGTACAACTACTACGCGATCGGTCACGATGTGACGTTCCGCGCGTGGTTCGGGCCCCAGTTCGTGGAATCGACGTGGCACATGAACGCGGGATACGTGATCACCCGCGTGAGTTGAGCGGGCCACGGGCTGGCCACGTGGCATCGCGGGCCGCGGTCCTCAAGGAGGGTCGCGGCTCCGCGGGGGTCGGCGCATCGCCGCTTGATGGGAGGCGGTCGGAGGGATCCGGCGGTCGTTGGGGATTCCGGTGTGAGGGCAGCGTTGGGAGGCGCACGAGCTACGTTGCCGTGCGCTTGGGAACCGTGCGGCGAAGGATGCCTGTCCTCCTTGGGTGTGCGCTGGCCGGCAGGTGATCGTGCTGCGAACCTTGCAGCTGCCAATAACCACGGTCGTCGGTCGTCGCGGGCACGTACGGTGCCGGCGCCGCGACCGTGTGGTGCGACATCGAGACCTCGCCCCCAGAGGCACCTGCTGCCCTCGAAGACGCACGGGTAGCCGCGGGGAACGTGCTCGCGGAGGCCACGCGCGCCCTTGATGCGGCGAACGAGGCGGCGGCATCCATCGGGATCTCGGGATCGCGTCCGGAACCTCGCAGGCGGGACCCGTGGAGATCGGGACCGGCACGGCGATGGTTGGCGCGGACAGCGTGAACGATTCGGCGGACATTGACGGCAAGCCGACGGTGTGGACGCCGGAGAACGTCGGTGCCCGTTCCGGCTTGGACGCGTGATCTCCTCGACATGCCGATCCAGCCGAAGGCCGGGCTTCGTCCACGGCCTCCGTGCACGTCGCATCCCGGTGGCGCTTCCTTGGCGTTGAGGGGAAGTCGCGCTCAAGTCGTGGACCCTCGGTACGCCACGAGCCAGGCATGTGATTCATCGCGGCTCGCGGTGTGCACGGCGCTGCGGAGTGCTTGCGGCTGGTTTCTTCAGGGGTTGTATCAGGCACCGCGCGTCGACCGATCTGGGGTTCCGGCCAGCGTTGTCGATGGACGACCGTGGCGGAGCGTGGATTCACGACTCGGGACGAGATGGACGGACCAGGTCCTGTGGATCATGGGTTCGCGCGGCGGTGAACGGCGCAGCTGGGTCCATCAGGGTTTGGGGAAAAAGCGTTGGACGACGGTGGAATCGGGTGCAGGAAAGCGACGGCCGCGAAAGCGCGGCCGTCGTTCCCACGGACGGGTCGCCTCAGATGAGGCTGGAGTCCGCGGACCAGTTGATCGTCTGGGTGCGGCCGTTCGCGTCCTCGAACGTGCAGCTGCCGGAGGACGACTGCAGGCCCTCCTGGCCGTTGGACTCGGTGTAGAGTCCGCCTTCGGTCAGATACAGGGTGTCGCTGCCGACTTCCTGGGTAAGGAGCGTCGCTTCAGCTTCCGCGGAGCAGGTGCCGGCGCCGGCCGCGTTCGTCATGGGGACGAACGTGAGGGCGAGCAGCAGACCCACGATGATAGTTTTCTGCATGGTTCAAACCTCCAATGGTCCCCGGACAAGGTCCGGGGTCCGTGCCCATACCTTGCGGCACGGGCGCGTGTCACGTACATTTCGGCACGGGACAACCTGCGGTGTCCGCCATCGGGGTTATGGTTTTCGGGAGCCTCATGGAGAGTGTATGGCAACCGCTGGTGTTGGTATCGCAGGTGACAAAAGGAGGTAACCCGGACGCGTGGTGGCGGTGACGGGGGTGCAGCCCGGGCGAGCCACCAACCGGGATTCGAGGGCCCATGGTCACATGCGCGGGCCCCATCACCCCATCCTGCGGAAAGGCCTTCCAGCGCGCCGGACGTGGACCGTTGCGCGTTCTCGGTGTATCTCCGATCCGTCGGCGCGCACGGGCCCATATGGTGGTCCGCGTCTGCGGCTGTATCCAGGATGGGGCGGACTGCGCAGGTCGTGCGTACCTCGCATGCGGGCGTGTTCGTGGCCGAACGGTGACGGCCTCGATGGCCAGCCGGGAGCGCCCGGTCCCCGTGCGGCCATGGAGCTCACGCGTTCCGCCGACGCCAGATGACGACTCCGATTGCCACGGCGGCCGCTGCCACCAGGCCGATGGCAACGAGCATGCCTGCGCCCGGCTCCGCGGGTGGTGTCGCGGTTCGTTCCGCCGTTGTCGTTGGTGGCGTCATAGGCCCCGGTGGCGGTTCGTCGCGCACCGCATGCACCTTGATGGGGATGCGCGTCGTTGCCACGTTGCCCGCGAAATCGGTCGCGGAAACGATGACGTCGTGGTCGCCCGGCAGAAGGTTCGTCAAGTCGACCCGGATATTTTCCCCATCCCAGTCGGACGCCACCGGCTCACCGTCGAGGCGTGCCCCGGTCGTTGCAATGCCCGTGGAATCCGCGGCCTTCACCAACAGGGTGATGGTCCCGGTCGTTGTGATGCCCGTGGTCGGTGGGGCCTGCCCAACCGTGAGTTTGGGCGCTGCCGAATCGCCGACGAGGGCGAACGGGGAGAAGGACGGGATGTCGGCTTCGAGGGTGACGAATCCGTCGGCAGCTGATGCCACGCGCACCGCATGGGCCGTCCATGCCCCGTCCACATGGTGGAGAAGCACAAGCTTCTCAAGCGGAACGCCGGCGTCCGTCAGCCACGTGCCGTTCACACGGAAGGTCACGGTCCCGCCGTCCGAGGCGCCGTCCGCGCGGTCCATGTCGAACGTCGCAAGGACCGTGACGCCCGGTGGCGGGTCCGCGGACCCCGCGGCGGGCGCACGGATCCGCGCGTCCACCCGGGATCCATCCCTTGCACGGATCGGTGCCGCCCCGAGGGCGTCGGCGGGCGCATGGGCGAGGGCCACCGCAATCTCCCGGTGCGGCGCTTCGAGGACCACGGTGAACGTCCACTCGTACACGGTTACGTGACCGGCCTTGTCGGGAACGGTGATGCGCACCGTGTGGATTCCCGCGGCGAGGTCATCCTCGGGTCGCGCGTTGAAGTCGATGGCCGTGCGCGACGAATGCTTGAGCGGGACTCCGTCGATGGTGACCGTCACATTCGCCGTGTCCACGGTCCCGTCGTCCCGGTAGGTTGCCGTGATGATCGGGCGTGCGGTTCGCACGGGGCCCATGGGCGTCGTCAGGAGGATTTCAGGCCACGCCGAATCGGGTACCGGCACGGGCACCGGCGGCGGCGGAGCAACGGGTGGTGCAGTGGTGATGGGTGCTGCGGGCGCTTCCACCACACGGAACGTCCAGCGGGCCGTGGCTCGATTGCCGTGCTCGTCCACGAGACCGACTTCCACCGTATGTTCCCCGGTTCCGAGCGGCCCAGCCGGCGTGTATTCGATTGATGTTGCGTCCACGGTGCCGTTTACCGCCTCGCCATCGAGGGTGATGGTCGCATTCGTGATGTCGATCGTCGAATCATCGACGTACGTGATCCGGATGCGGGGCGTCGCCTCGGTGATGTCGGCTCCGGCAGGTGGCGAGACGATGGTGATGGCGGGGGCCATGCCGTCCGTCACGGACATCGACACCGCGTCAGTGGTGGTGGCGATTCCAGAGGGGTCTTCCGCCGTGAAGATGAGGGCGTACGACCCGATGGACGGGAGGGTGAGGAATGCCTCGAAGGATTCCACCGTCCCCGCTGCACCAGCGACTTTTCCAAGAGCGACCGTGCCACTTCCGCCGGTTGCGGCGCGGGTCCATTGCACGCTCAGGGACGCGATTCCGGACCCGTCCGTCGCATTTGCGCGGACGGGGAATGGTTTCGTGGAAGCCCCGGTGCCGGGTACGGTGACCGCGAGGAACTGCGGCGCGTCGGTATCGAGGACGCGGACGGTCGTTGCGGTCGTCGTGGCCGTGTTTCCGTGGGCATCTGCGGCCGCAACGTGCGCGCTGTAGGTGCCGGCCGGCAGCCCGTTGGCAATCATGCGCCACGCGGCGCCACCGATCGGTTGGCCCGGAATCGTGACGGGGGTGGAACCATCGTCAACAGTGAGGGTGGCCGCCGTGGCATCGTGGTCGGCGGTGATGGTGACGTCAAGGTCCGTGCCGAGGTCGATCTGACTGGGCAAGGTGACGCCTGTGATCGCCGGAGGGGTCGTGTCGACCACGACGACCGCGTCCTCAAGGGTGGCCTCGAGACCGTCCACGTCCACCGCGGCAATGCGAATCGGCACCGTCCCGATCGAAGGCATGGGTCCGAAGGTTCCTGCGAACCGGTTCCCGCCGG
>JBFILE010000233.1:0-6325 GCA_041599855.1 Thermoplasmatota archaeon | reverse complement strand
CTCCAGGCCAGCACTTGGGAGTTGAAGTTCATGATGAACCCGGTGTTGCGATCCCCGTCGTTGGGGCTGCCGCCAGGGACCGGCTCAAGACCGGTTGCGACGTAGCCGAAGACACCGACCGTGGTTCCCGCCGGACGGGCGTCCACGTTCGCGGTGTTGGGCACGTGCATCTCGGGGATGACATCATACCAGAAACCCCATGCGTCCTCGTACCCGGGGTACGAGTTTCCAGAGCCACGGTAGTCACCGACACCGCCGTAGATGGCGCGACCGCCGAAGTCGTCCAGGGCCGTGTTGGGCTCCTTTGCAACGTTGGGGGCGACATACTTGACGCCTTCCCGGGGCACTGCGAGTCCTTGCGCAACGATATCTGCACCCGTGTCGTCGATGAAGTTCACCGTGTCATTCACGGTGGGGTCCTCGAGGATTGGATCCACATACGGCGCGATCGTGTTCTGCGTGTTGTTGACCGTCGTGACCCGGGTCTCGTTCACGACCTCGTTGTACGCGTTGAACGTGCTCCGTGCATCGGCGTACGCGCCGTCGCGGATGGTGCCGCGCATGGTGGAGAGCCAAAGGGTCTCGACCTCGGGGCTGAGGGACTCGTAGACGTCGACGTCGATGAGGGCATCGGGGTCGGTGACGTCCACGATCTGGGGGCTGCCCGTGATGCGGGCCGCCTTCGTGACGGTGATGGTCTGCGCGGTCATGAGGAGGGAGTCCTCATACGAGACCGTGCCCCATCCGCCGCCGAGGACCCAGGCCTGCTGGTCGGGGTATTCGACGGGGTCGGTGCGGTCCGCGAACTCGCCGTTCGCGTTCGGGCTGGACTCGTTGTACCAGGCACCGAAGCCGGCGCCGGTCGCGCAGTTCACGGTGACGACACCGGGGACGCGCCATCCGCCGGTCGCGGGGCCGCAGCGCGTGTCCGCCGTGGCGGCGCCCTGGTTCCCGGAGGAGCGGGGGATCGTGAAGAGGACCATGTTCAGGGTGTTCTCACCGGAGGCGACGCCGCGCCACTTGAACTCGTCCTGGGGGTTGGAGGCGCCGGCATCGGTGAACTCATCGATGAGGCCGTCGCCGTCAAGGTCGTTCCAGTGACCGAAGAACGTGATGAACGTGCCTTCGCCGGGGTAGAGCATGTTCCTGCCCGTCGTGTCACCCGCGTAGTAGTTCACGTTCGCAAGGGCAGGATTGAACCCGGTGAAGTACATCGTGTCGAGGAGGGTGGATCCGTCCCCGACGACGTCCGTCGTGAGTTCCTTCACCCGGTTCACGAGACCGTCGAGGTTCGTGCCGGCCTGGCTGGCCACGTTTCCGTCATCTTCGAACACCTTGCCAAGCCCCGGTTCCACGGCTTCCCCGGTGGCGGGGTTCCGCGTGTAGTGGAGCGTCTGGTGACTCGCACTTACCATGGGTGCGAAGGCAACGAGGAGAAAGATGGCCATGATACCGACCGCAAGGGTGCGGTGCAGTTTGGAGCGTACGCTGGGGTTGAGCATTGAATGAGACCTCCCGTGGTGTGTCCGGACCTCTCGAGTGGGACACGCCAGGACCCTTGACGGACCATGGCAAGATAAGGCTTCGCACACCCCGAGGGTGAAGAAAGGGGGTTTTCGGGGTTTGATCGACTCCGAATCGGGCGCGACAGCACCCGCCGGACCCCCTGGGCAGGGCGCGCACCGGCAATTGGGGTGGGGGCCGTCGTGCTGGTGACACGGCCCCGACCGACGGACGGGGCGCCCCCGCCACGAAAGGGCACCAAGGGGCCGAGCACAATGCATCCGACCGGGTTCATGGGACTTTGCGGCCATCGCTGGATACCAACACGTGCGCACGGCCGTTCACGACACCGGGAGCGGGAAACGGGACGGGCTGCGATGAAGGAAAAAAATGGGATGCCCGTCCGGCAAGCAGCCGGACGGGCCCGAATTCAACCGCCGCACCTACAGGGACGCCGGGTACACGTCCACATCGGTCACGGACTGGGCCGTGATGTCGATGCCGCGCCCCACGTCCTTGAGCTCCGGCAGGAACGCCGTGGACACGCTCATGATGGAGACGCCCGGGTTGCCGCGGGGGAAGATGATCTCATCCGCCGCCCGTCCGCACTGGGATCCCGAGTCCATGTTGAGGGTCACGGGGTCCGCACCCTCGGGCATGAACACGTTGTCGTTGTCCCAGATGGCGCTCGTCATGCTCGTGTACTGGCGCACGACGGTGGTTCCCTGGGGCCAGTCGCCGCCGACGGGCATCACGACGATGGTGCCGCCCTTCGCGGTGGAGGAACTGCAGACGGAGATGAATTCCGCGTCGTTGAGGTCCTCCTCGAACGGCGAAGCCGCCTGGGGGTTCCCGTTGATGTCGTTGATGAACTGGTAGTGCGGGTCGTTCGCGCACCGGTCGTTCGCCGCGTCCCACCCGTCCGGGTCCTGGGGGTTGCACCAGTAGCCGATCCAGTGATCGAGGTTCAGGTCGCTCCATGCGAACACCTGCGAGTTGAAGTTCATGATGACGCCGGTGTTGCGGTCCCCATCGTTGGGAGAGCCGCCGGGGACGGGCTCGATGCCGGTGCCAACGTAGCCGAAGCGGCCGTATGTGCCGCCCGTCGGGCGCGCGTCCACGTTCGCGGTGATGGGCACGTGCATCTCGGGGATGACGTCGTACCAGAAGCCCCACTGGTCCTCGAAGCCGGGGTACGTGTTCCCGGTGCCGCGGTAGTCACCTTGGCCGAAGGTCGCACGCCCTTCATAGTCGTCGAGGGCGTGGTTGGGTTCCTTGGCGACGTTGGGGGCGATGACCTTCACGCCCTCCCGGGGCACTGCGAAGGCCGTGTCGATGGCGTCGATGGCCACGGCCGTGCCGAGGTTCAATGTGTCATTGACGGTGGAATGGCTGCGCGCGGCGGCCTCGATGGTGGTGGCCGTGTCATTGGCGATGGTGTACCCGTCGACGAGGTGGCCATTCACCGCCGTGCGGGCCTGTTCATACGGACCATCACGGATGCCACGCATGGTGGAAACCCAAAGGGTTTCCGCGTCTTGGTTGAGGGCCTCGTACACGTCCACATCGATCAGGGCGTTCGGATCCGACACGTCCACGATCTGGCCGGAGGTGTCACCGATGAGGGGCTTGGCCTTGACCACCGTGATGGTCTGCGACTCCATGAGCACGGAGTCATCATAGAACGACAGGCTGTTGCCGCCGCCGAGGACCCAGGCCTGCTGTGACGGGTATTCCACGGTGCTCGTGCGATCGGCGAACTCGCCGTTGGCGCGGGCACTCGACTCGTTGAACCACGGGCCGAAACCGATTCCGGGGACGCAGGTCACCCCGATCACCGTGGGGATGGTCCACGAGCCCGTCGTGGGGCCGCAGCGGGTGTCCTGGGCGCCGTTGGCCTGGCCCTCGGTGGACCGGGGAATGGTGAAGAACACCATGCGCAGGGAGTTCTCGCCGGACGCAACACCGCGCCACTTGAACTCGTCCTCCGGGTTCGGCGACGCATCGCTGAACTCGTCGATGATCCCGTCCTGGTCGAGGTCGTTCCAGTAGCCGAAGAACGACAGGAAGCCGCCGTTGCCCGGGTACAACATGTGCCGCCCGGTGACGTCGCCGGCATAATGGTTCGGGTTCGCGTAGCCCGGGTTGTACCCGGTGTAGAAGATGGTGTCGAGCAGGGTGGACCCGTCACCGATCACATCGGTGGTCGCCTCGGTGACGCGATTCGTCAGACCATCCAGGTTCGTGCCGGCTTGGCGCGCGGTGTGACCATCGTCCTCGTAGACCTTGCCCATGCCGGGCTCGACCGGTTCGTTCGTAACAGGATTCCGGGTGTAGTGCAGCGTCTGGTGGCCGGCGCTGGCAACGGGAACGAAAGCCGCCAAAATGAAGGCGGCCACGAACGCGATTGCGAGCGCCCGCGACATGGACGCGAGCGTAGGGGTTGTCGTCATGGGTGGATTCTCCGATGAGGCGCCCGCCGTACCAATGATCAGACGACTCAGGTCGAAGGAGGGTGATGCGTGTCATAAGCATTCGCGCCATCTCGTTTCCAAACGGCTGCCGGACACACGATCGTGGGCGCCAAAGCAACACCGGCAACGGAATCGGGTTGCGCCCGCCCCTGCACCCGTGGATGCCGGCATCCCATCGCGCGCGACCGCGCACCACAGGAAGGGTACACGGCAGGGTCCGCTCATGGATCAAGAGGGGATCGCGTGCCTCGGGAGATCCGGGCTGCGGGTGGGCCGCCGGGACAGCCAACTTATCGGGAAAAAGAAGTGTGGGCCCCGGCACCTGCCGGGACCCCTCCCACCGCATTCACAACGACGCGAGGTACACGTCGATGTCCGTGACGCTTTCGATGGGGATCGAGACGCCGGTCGCGGTGTCCTTGAACGCCTTCGTCATCGTTCCCGTCACTTCCGTGATGAGGGAGATGCCGAGGGTGCCGGTTGCAAGGTACAATCCGTCCACAGCAGCGGCGACCGCTTCGTTCGCCGTGCATTTTGCGAGCTCGAGTTCCACGACCTCCGTGCCGGTGGGGATCTGGATCTCATCCACGTTCCACATGTTGTACATGGGGCGTCGGTACTCGCGGATCTTCATGGCGCCACCGGCATCCTCCCACGTGTAGCCCGGAGCCGGATACACCTTGAGGCCGAAGCCCTGGGTCGTGGGGCCACCGCCGCCGTTCAGGGTCGTGGTTCCGCAGATGGGGAAGTTCTCCGTCGCATCATCCCAGTCGTCGGTGCCGCCGACGCGGCTCGGGAACCCTTCGTACCGGGGATCGTTGTCTTCGTTGCAGGTGTCGGTTGCGACATCCCACTCTTCCGCGTCCGTCGGGTCGCATGCACGTCCCGGCCACTTGTCGCCGTTCGCGTCCTTCCACAGGGTCGCGTACACGTTGGCCCCGAGGATCGTGGGCGTGAGACCGCGCTCGGAGTCGCAAGCCTCGCACGGGAGGACCTCGCTCGTGGACCGGAAGAGCCATCCGGATTCACCGTACGAGACGCCGGCCGGCTGGATGTACACGTTGCGCCAGTCCGGAATCTCCGTGGAGAGGCGGCCATCCATGAAGAGATGGTGCGCGGATGCGTGGGCCGCGTAGTCGTTGCCGATGCCGGCGGGACCGGGCACGCCACTGAAGGTGGCCCCCGGGAACACGTCGCCCACGTGGTTCGGTTCCTTGAGCCACGGAGGATTTGTGGTTGGTATGGCCGGCGCCCCACGGAGGACGTCGTTCGCCGCGTCGATGGCGGCACCGACGTACGGGTCTGCAGCCTCGTTGGCGTCATCCACGACGGGGTCCACGTTCTCGGCCAGGAACTCGTCGACGATATCGACGGGGGGCCGTTGGCCGCTCGTGAGGTCGTTGATGAGCCGCGAGACGTCGTTCGCGGCCGCACTCAACATGGCGGTGTAGCCGTTGATCATGGGCCCGATCTGGGTAGGCGCCTTGCGGGCATCGACATACGTCTGGGGCACGGTGCCGCCCGTGGAAACCCACAGGGACTCCGCCTCTGGACTGTACGCTTCGTAGATGTCCACGTCGATGGACGCTTCCGGGTCCTCGAGATTGTACTGGGTGTTGGAGCTGGACTTCTCCGCGTTCGCAACCACGATGCTCTGCGTCGTGAGCAGAAGGGATTCGTCCGTCCACATGTACGAGTAGCCGTCGCCGTTCACCCACATCTGCTGCAGGTCGGCGTGGCCCGTGCGGTCCACGAAGGTGGCTTCCGGGCTTGCGTCGGACGCGTTCGCCCATGCGCCGAAGGCTTCGTCAGGGCGCCATGCGGGGCTCGTCCCGACATCGTCGAACCGGGCAAGGCCGCCAATGGCGTTGTTCGTGAACGTCACCGCAGGCAGGTTCGTCGGGATGACATAGAGCGCCATTTCGATTCCCGGGCTTCCGCTCCCGACGCCGCGCCAGGCGAACTCGTCCTCGCCGCCGCAGGCGGGCTTCGTCGGCGGGCAGGAACCGCTGTCATGAAAATCATCGATGCGACCGTCGGCGTCGAGGTCCAGCCACCAGCCGTACCACGCCATGAATCCACCGGAGCCGAACATCATGTCGCGTCCGCCGGTCACGGGCGTCGCGTAGTGGTTCGCGTCGAACCAACTCGCCTTGAGGTCCGAATACCAGACGGCGTCAAGGAACAGGCCGCCGGTGCCGATGCCGTCCGTGGTGTTCAGGATGACCTTGTTCGCGACGCCGTCGAGTTCGCCGCCGGGTTGACTGGCGACTGCGCCGTCATCCTCGGTGGTGAGGCCCATTCCCGGGTCGAGGGAGGTCCCGTCCAGGTCATGGACGGCGTAGAAT
>JBFILE010000232.1:0-6344 GCA_041599855.1 Thermoplasmatota archaeon | reverse complement strand
GCTCCGCAGGCGGCGAAGCCGCCGAGGACAGGGACCAGCGAGCGCAGCGAGTTGGTCTCCTCCGCCTCCCCCAGATGGCGACCCCTCGCTGGGCGATTTTCCTTAAGTTGGCACTACCGGGGGTCCCCCCACCCATCAGGCAGCAATCGTTGCGCCTGCCCTGCCATCGATGAAGCCGCGAGAAGCGTATTGTCGCGGCGTCCGGGAGACGAAGGGCCATATGCCGTTCCCGTCGAGCGACGACCCCATCGACATGCCGCGCCATCCCCCCCGGACGCAGCCGGGCGAAGAGTCCCGGCGCCCGCCTGTCGAGCACGCGCCCGTCCAGGACATGAAGGGCAAGCACAAGCCCGTCCCCGGGAGCCGCCCGTACCATGATGATGAACTCGGCGGATACAGCATGTTCCGCGGCACCTTCATCGGCATCGGGGCAGCGATACTGTTCGGTTGGATGCCCGTCCTCGGGCCCCTCATCGCAGGCGGCGTGACCGGATACTTTTCGAAGGAACGCTACCGCGCCCTGTACGCGGCCTTCATTCCCGGCACCATCTGTTCCGCATGGTACCTCACGATCTCGGCCTTCGCCGGATCGCCCGTGCTCCCACAGTTCGGTTCGTCCATCGCGGACTTCGCAGGATGGCGCGGCGCCCTGTTCGCGATCTTTGCAACCGGCCACTTCATCATGACCGTGCTCGCCTCGTTCACGGCAGGCTGGATCCACGAGCGCCGGTTCTCGCCGCGGGCGATTGCGCGTCGCGCACGGGCATCGTGAGTGCGACACGGCGGATCCGCCTGCCCCGGGAGTGGCGGGGCGTGAACCAGGTGCGGGGTCGGAGCCTCATTCCGAAAGGGTGGGCGCAAACCGCCTGAGGTCCGCATCCGTTGCGCCGAGGCAGAAGAGGAGCCCCCGGATGTTCGCCTTCGAGATGGACCCGTCCGCGGCCTTCTTCAACACCTCCTTGGCGTTGAACGCGATCCCGAGGCCCGCGTTCTTGATCATGATCTGATCGTTCGCCCCATCCCCGATGGCCACGATCTCATCCGGGCGCAGACCTTCCTTCTCGGCAAGATCCCGCATGATGGCGGCCTTCCGAGCGCCGTCCACGATCTCCCCCTCAACCTCGCCCGTGACCTTCCCGTCCCGGATGACGAGACGGTTCGCATACGCGTAATCGAACCCGAGTTCCTTCTTCAGGTGATCCGTGAAGTAAGTGAATCCGCCGCTGATGAGGGCGACCTTGAAGCCCATGCCCTTGAGGGTGGTGACGAGGTCCTCCGCGCCCGGCGTCAACTGGAGGCTGTCCGCGATCTCCCCGAGGGCCTTCTCGGGGATGCCTTCCAGCATGCGCACGCGTTCCCGCAGCGCGTCCGTGAAATCCAGTTCCCCCCGCATGGCGCGCGCCGTGATCTCGCTCACCTTGTCGCCGACGCCCGCCACCTTCGCCAACTCATCGATGACTTCGCCGTCCACGATGGTGGAATCCATGTCGAAGACCACGAGTCGCTTCCGGGCCCGGAACATGCTGTCCGGTTGAATGATGGCGTCCACCCCGACCTTTTCGCACACCTTCCGCAGGTCGTGGCGCAGGGTCTCCACATCGACGCCGTGGACATCGGTCACGATCTCGAACGCCATGAAGTCGCCCCGGGCCACGTGGTGCATGCGCTCGATGTTGCAGCCGTGGCGCGCGATCTCGCCGGTGAACGCGGCCATGACGCCGCGCTTGTCGCTCCCGATGATGGTGATGACGGCGAGGTCCTTCTCCGCGTGGGCCTTGATGAGGCTCGGGTCCACGACCTCCGCCTTCACGTCGAGGCCGAATTCCTTGCCGCGGAGGGTGAGTTCGTACGCGAAGCGGTACGCGTCAAGGCCCACGGGCAGGTCGGCGGCCTCGATGACCATGAAGAGGCTGAACATGCCCTGGATGGCGCTCTGCTCCACGTGGGTGATGTTCCCGCCCAGTTCGGTGACGGCACTCGAGAATCGGGCGATGAGGCCCGGCTGGTCACGGCCGAGGGCGGTGAGGACGACGACGGGCTCAGGCTTCGAGGACAATGCGTCGCCTAGGGTCGCTCCATTTAAGAGGATTGTTCTCCGGCGGGGAGTTCCCGCCGGAGAGGAAAAACGGGGCTCAGTACTCGACGATGATCGTGTACAGCAGCTTTCCGGTCGCACCGGGGTCGGACGGCGTCACACGGAGGAGGTAGTCCCCTTCCTCGGGCACGCTTCCCACGGAGAGTTCGGCGGTGGACGGATCCGCGCCCACGCCACCGAGGTTCGCCGACACGCCCATGGGTTCGCCATCGGGGCCGATGAGGTCGACCGCAATCTCGCCGACGCCGCCCACCTCGTTCCCGTTTGCGTCCTCGTACCACTTCATGCTCACGCTGAACGAGGTGAATCCGGGCGTGATCTTGTACGCCGCACTTGTGATCGGCGTGCCGCCACCGGTCGGACCCGGGCTCTGGATCGTCAAGGTCTGCGTATCGTTCACCGGGGTACCGGCGGGTGCCGGCGGTTCCATGTCGTCGGGCTCGGTGCCGTTCGTGGTATCGTCGGGCGCGGTCTCATTCCCCATCGGGTCATCGGCGGGGGGAGTCGGATTCGATGCGCCGGGCGCTTCGTCATCGTCGCCGCCGAAACATCCCGCAAGCGCGATGGCGGGAATGAGGGCGGTGATGAGGATGATCGTACGTACGGTCATGGCGTCGCCCACATGTGGCGCGCTATAAAACGTTTCCAATTGTGCTGTACGATTGAGCCAAGCAGCCTGCTGAACGATTGGGCAGGCAGGCTTGCGAACGATTGGGGATGCATGTCTACGCGAGGCCTCATCGGTGGGCGATGATTCACCTGGCCGGGCACACGCCCGGCCGGGAAAGGGCCCCATGCGGCGTGGGGCCCGGTGCCGCGCATTATCCTCAGTACGCGACCTGGATCATGTACTGGAGGCTGCCGCGGGCCGCGGGGTCCTGGGGCGTGACGCGCAACTGGTAATCACCGGCCGCCGGTACACTCGCAATCGACATCGTCGCCGTCGCGGGCGCCTGCGCCGGGCCGGCGAGGCTCACGGGGCCGCCGACGACGTTGCCGTCCGCGTCCACGACGTCCACGACGACGGTGCCGAGTCCGCTCGTCTCCTGCGCTGGCGAGGTCTCGAACCATTTCAGGTCCACGGTGAACGACGTGAATCCGGGGGTCACCGCGTATGCCGTGGATGCGATCGGGGTGCCGCCGCCGGACGGGCCGGCGCCCTGGATCGTCATGACCTGCGTGTCGTTCACGGGGGTCCCGGTGGGGGCGGGCGGTTCCGACGTCGCGTTGTCATCGCCTCCGCTGCCGCCCGTCCCGGTGCCACCGCTGGTGCCGGAGCCTCCGGGGGGCGGGGTTGTCGTGTCGGTCGTGCTGGGCGCGTCTTCGCCGCCGAGACAGCCGGCGAAGCCGACCGTCAGCGCAACGATGAAAGTGAGCAGGATTCGATTCCTGGAAGTCGGGAAACGGGACGTTCGCAAGGGGTCACCCGGTCCACCGACGTGGTGCGCCCCTATTCACCCTTTCCAATTTGCCGCAAGGGCGAATCGCACGCGTTCTCCCGCATCGCAGGTCCTCCGATCACAGGACCTGCCGCCGCGATCGGGCGCGCTGTCGGGGGAATCCTCTTGAAGCGGCGCCGGGATGCCGGGTCGATGTCCGACGACAAGTCCCCGGCGACCGTCACGGTGCGACCTGCGACCCCGAGCGACGCCGACGGGTTCCTTGCGCTCGTCCGTGCCCTGGCCGTGTATGAGAAGCTCGATCCGCCCGCACCCGATGCACAGGCGCGCCTTGTGCGCGACGCATTCGGCGACGCGACCGGAGGCCCCCGGTTCAAGCTCCTCGTGGCGGATGCCGGCGATGCCCTCGTCGGGTATGCGATCCTGGTGGAAACCTACTCGTCGTTCCTCGCGCGTCCCACCCTGTATCTTGAGGACCTGTTCGTGGCACCCGACGGCCGACGCCTCGGCACGGGGCGCGCCCTCATGGAGGCGGTGGCCGGGGAGGCCCTTTCCCGGGGGTGCCATCGGATCGAGGGCATCGTGCTCTCGTGGAACAAACTCGCGCAGGGGTTCTACGACCGCACCGGTGCGAAGGTCCTCG
The DNA here is from genome assembly GCA_041599855.1 of Thermoplasmatota archaeon. Lineage (GTDB taxonomy): Archaea > Thermoplasmatota > SW-10-69-26 > JACQPN01 > JAJPHT01 > JBFILE01. The sequence continues at coordinate 2,206 of JBFILE010000232.1, read as the reverse complement.
ACGAGTGGTGGCTCCTCCGATACGATCGGAAGGCGATCGAAGCGATGACGTCGCACTGACTTCGCCATGATCACGCCGGGAATCCTATCGGCCGCTCAAAAAAAGGGGAGGCAGGGCCGGCCGAATGCCCCATGTCGGGGGGCTCGGCCCTGTGGCTGCGCCGCTCAGGAGGGGCGCTCGATTTCTTCGACGCGGACGTCGAAGGTGAGGGTCTCACCGGCGAGCTGGTGGTTCAGGTCGAGGCGGACCTTCTCCTCCTGGATCTCGACAACGGTCGCCCGGTAGCGCTGCCCGGATTGATCGGACAGGTCGACCTGCATGCCCGGTTCCACGTCGTTCCCCTGGAAGATGCCCTTGTCGACATCCATCATGAGTTCATCGCGGCGGGGCCCGTATGCGTCTTCCGGGGCAATCTCGACGGTGCGGGATTCGCCCTTGCCGAGGCCCAGGACTGCCTGGTCGAACCCGGGGATCACGACGCCTGCGCCCACCTGGAAGCTCAGGACGTCCGCGTCCTCGTTGGAGTCGAAGACCTTGCCGGAGGCGAGCTTGCCGGTATATTTGACGGCGACAGTGTCGCCCTCTTTCACTTTCTCGCTCATTGGGCCACGGCGAGAACCGCTTCATGGTTAAGGGTTTCCCATGACACGTTGCGCATCCGGCCGCCTGTCATCATGCGCCATTTCCGTCGTCACCCGACCTGGGATTTGAGGAACGTTTATATCGCGCCATGCGGAGCCGGCAGGCAACATGCGTGGACGGACCCTGCGAACGGCCCCGTTCGCGCTGGCGTGGCTCGTGATGGTGCCGGCGTTGTCCGGCTGCGTCATCACGGACACCCTGTTCGGGGCGGAGAATTCCGTCGGGTTCGACGTGGACCCGTTCGAACAGGTGAACAGCACCGGCTCGGGCTCCGGCCAGACCGTGAACTTCACGACCTCCATCATCTGGAAGGTCGGGTACACGTGGACGTGGGTCACAGACGACGGGAGCACGATCACGGACATCGTTAGCGACGATGCGCGGACGAACCGGTCCCACTTCTATCGGGTGGACAGCTACGACCGTTACGCGCCGGAGTTGCAGCCCGTCAAGAAGCTGCACTTGTACAACGCGAACAATCTCGGCCTCGTCCGTTCCCAGGACGAGCGCGGGTACATCCAGTATTCGCCGTACAACGTGCCCCTTGAGCAGACCGATGGCTTCCGGGCCATCGACATGTCCTATCGCCTCACGGGAAAGACGCCGGTGCCTGCCGTGCGTACGGGCATCATCTATGACCTCGGGTTGAAAACGGTAAGCGTGCCGGCGGGATCGTTCGAGGCCCGCGAGGTCAAGATCTTCGTGAACGAGACGCAGAACGGGAAGCGATTCCCGCACGAGTTCACGCACTGGTTCTCCCCGGCCGTCAAGAATGACGTCGCCTTCGAGCGGGCCGGTCAACTGTACCGGTTGAAGAGCTTCAGCCTGGAGCCGAACCCGTCCCCGCAGCCACCGAAGCCGGCAGTCGTCGACGCCGACCATGCCTCGTGGAAGGTGGGGTACGCCTGGACGTGGAGCCGCAACAACCACACGGAACAATTCAGTCAGACGGTCCTGTCCGAGCACATGCTCCGAGGGGAGAAGTTCTTCAAGGTGCGCGAGACGTGGAACACGCCGAGCCGCAACTACAAGCTCACCCAGACCGTGTGGTACCGCGCGGACAACCTGGCTCGCGTGAACCTGACCCAGGGAACCAACGTGAACCAGTGGTTCATCCCCCATGACAGCCCGCGGCTACCCGACCCGGGCACGTACGAATACGAGGAGCATGCGAAGTACTACCGGACGGTCTGGATCATCGACTATCGCAAGGAAACCACAGTTGCGGGCGTCGAGAACGTGACCACGTACGCGGGCAACTATCGCACGTACCGGTATGAAGTCTCGACCACGGCGACCAGTCGCAGCGACGGGCAGGTTGCGACGGCTAACGAGACCATGTGGTGGTCACCGGCCGTCGCCAATTATGCGGCGTGGGGCAACAGTGGCGGGCGTTGGGACCTCCAGCAGTTCCGCCTGGGCGAGATCCGCAAATGGGATCGCGATTGGTGACTCGGCCACCCGGTGACCGGTCCGCGAGCCCGGTGACCGGTCCGCGAGCCCGGTGACCGGTCCGCGAGCCCGGTGACCGGTCCGCGAGCCCGGCCACCCCCCCCCCGCAGCG
>JBFILE010000231.1:0-6350 GCA_041599855.1 Thermoplasmatota archaeon | reverse complement strand
GGCCCGGATCGTTCGCCCGGATCCTCGCGAGGACCACGGCCCGGTTCTCGGGGGCCACAAGATCCGCGATCATGACGTCGACCATGTCATCCGGACCCGCGAATCCGAGGATGCGCGCGGCAGCAGTGTTCGCCTCGATGATGCGGCCGTCGATGCTGAGCACGATGCCTTCGCTCGCCGCCTCGGTCAACGCCCGGTACCGTTCCTTGAGGGCGACGACGCTGGACGCCACGGCGCGCGCCTCGGTCACGTCCCTCGCGACCCCGTACATGGTGCCGTCCGGTTCCGCGGAGACGTTCCAGCTCAGGATGTGCCACGAGCCATCCTTGTGCCGGTACCGGTTCTCGAAGTCGACCAGGGTCTCGCCCTTGCCGAGGCGGACCACTTCGGCGGTGGTCGCCTCGATGTCATCGGGGTGGATGAAGTCGAGGAAGGATGTCGCGTAGAGTTCATCCAGCGACCAGCCGAGGGAACGCTCCCACGCGGGATTCAGGTCCTTGAAGAAACCATCGGGCCCCGCGATGCAGAAAAGGTCGCTGGACAGGCCGAAGAACCTGGACCTGCTCGGGGCGGAATTTCCAGCGGCCGACTGATCGTGCTTGGTCGTCATGGGAATCCCGCCCGGGTCGCCGGCGTGGCCGCGCCCCGATGCATGAGGACTGGAGGTTCCCCCATAGAAGCCTGACGGAAGGGTGCCGAGTTCCCTGCACCCGGCGAAGCCGGCACGCCGGCGGGCCGGGTACCGTCAGGGTGCGGGCCCGTGACTCCCCGCCCGCACGGACACCCGAGGACCCTCCGTCGGGACACCCACGGGTTCAAGGTCCCGCGCACCGACGATGGCGTGTGTTGCCGCATCCGCCCGTCCGCCGCGAGCCGCGCGGCCAGCTTACGGGCACCCTCATCGCATTGGTCCTCGCCGGGGCCGTGTTCACGCCCCTCGTCACCGCTTCCGAGGTGGTGCCCGGGGATGCCAACGGCGACGGCCTCGTCGTGATTGCGATCGTGGACTCCGGCATCAACCCGTACCACTCGGACTTCTCGGCCGCATCCTATCCGGGCCCCGCCGACCTCAGCCTCGCCCCCGGCGCATACCTGGCCGGCTACCCTGCGGCCACCCGCGTGGACCTCTCGGTGACCATGGGCGACTATGACGCCGCCCGTTCGGCCGACCAGTCCCGCTTCGAGGCGATCCGGGAGGGAACCCTCGTATGGTTCCCGGGAACGAAGATCGTCGGCGCCATCGACTTCGGCGGCACGACGGGCGTCACAAGCGAGGACGACCGCATCCCCATCCTCGATGAGGATGGCCACGGCACGAAGAGTGCGAGTGCCGCCGTCGGGAATGCCTTCGGGTCCTGCCCCGGCTGCCTCCTCGTCGTCGTTGAAGGCTTCGCCGGCCTCGCATGGGCCGCGGACCAACCATGGATCGACATCGTGTCGAACTCCTGGGGAACCCTCGGCAATGTCGGCATCCCCCTCTGGAACGTGGGCGGCGACCACCGGGACACGCGCCCCGCCGCCGAACGCGGCCAGACCATCCTGTTCGCCGCCGGAAACGGCGTCGAGAACGGGTTCGTCACACCCGAGCAGACGTACGCGCCCAATTCCAATGGGCCCGACTGGGTCGTGAACGTCGGCGCCGCCGTGAAGGCCCGCGACAGCGAAGACCCGGACACGCCGGATTCCTATTACCCGATCCTCGGGACCGGCCACCCCACCGACGTCATCGGCCAAGGCCTCGAAGTGCCCACGGCCCACCCGTTCCACGTGACCAACAGCAGCATGCACTCGGGGACGAGTGCGGCGACGCCGATCGTGGCAGGCGTCATGGGCCACGTGCTCCTCAAGGCCCGGGCCGCCCTCGCGAACCCCGCGAACGGGCAGCCGTCCCGCGGCCACGCAGCTGCCGGCACACCCGTCGCGACAAGCGCCATCCTTGACGATGGAATCCTCACCCGCGCCGAACTGTGGCGGGTCGTCTTCCACACCGCGCGCCCCACCGATTCCTCATGGATCGGGATCGTTCCGCCGGGCCTTCCGTCCACCGGCACCCTCGCCGATGTCGCCCTCGAAGGGTACGGCGTGGTGGACAACGCCACCCGCGACGTGGCCGTGAAGGTGGTCCTCGGCCACCTGCCGGAACCGGACCGCTCCGACACGGACTTCTTCTTCAGCGTGGACGCGAGTGTGCGGGACCTGTTCTTCGGCCCGTGGGACCGGGACGGGTCCGGCGTGCGCACGCGGCATGTCGTGGATGCGCGCGAGTTGGCGTGAGTGGGCGAGAAATGATGCCTGGCGGATCCGGCTCCGCCCTTCCATGACGACCCAAGCGTCGAATCAGGAACAGCAGGGAGCCACCTTCGAGCTTGTCCACGAAGAGACGAAGGCATTCGGCAGGAACGCGTACCTTGAGGTGGCGAGGAAGCGCATGGTGGACGGCGTCGAGGTGACGGAGTTCATCCTGCTCACCCGCGGCTACATGGATGAGGGCGGGAAAAAAAGGTGGACGAAGTTCGTGACGATCCCGGACGAGGCTGGTGTCAGGGAGTGGCTCGTGGAGGCGTTGGCGAAGGTTTGAGCCGGTGATTCTGGCCGTTCAGGGATGCGCGCCCCTCTCGGCCCCCGTCGACGTGCCGCGTCGATGGATCACTCGACGGTCCATCAACACAGCGGGCGCGGGGGGCACGGGGGCGCCTTTCTGGCGCTTGCACGAAAACCGTCGCCCACAACCGGTGGTCATACCGACTCTCCGCGCCCTCCGTGCCCCCTGTGTTGATGGAATGAGGCACCACCGGCCAGACCCGGATGCCACATGCCCAGCCGGGCCGGACCGGCCATCACTCGTGATAACTCGCCAGATCCCGCGTCTCGATGTCCCCATCGCGCATGGCCTGGATCGCGCTCACCGCGGCCGTCGCCGCAGCAATCGTCGTGATGAACGGGATGTCCAGCTCAACAGCCAGACGGCGCATCATGGCCCCGTCGCGCTTGGCGCCACGGCTCTGGGTGGGCGTGTTGATGATGAGCCGGATCGCGCCCTTCCGCATGAGGTCGATGGCGTCGGGAGCCTTCTTCTCGGCAATCCGCCACGCGGTGTCCGCCGGGACCCCGAATTCGCGGAGGTACTGGGCGGTGCCGCGGGTGGCCCACAGCTTGAACCCCATGTCCGTGAGGCGCTTGGCGAGGGGGAGGACCTTGCTCTTGTCCTCATCCCGGATCGAAAGGTAGATCTCCCCCTCGGACGGGAGGCGCATGCCGGCCGCGAGCATGGCCTTGTAGTAGGCGTGGGGCAGGTCCCGGTCGATGCCGAGGACTTCGCCCGTGCTCTTCATCTCCGGAGTGAGGATGGCGTCCACACCGGGGAGCTTCAGGAACGGGAACACGGGCGCCTTGATGGCGACGTGGGTGATCTTCGGTTCCACGATGCCGGCCTCCGCAATGGTGGTGCCCACGTGGAAGTCATCGCCGAATGCGCCGTCCCGGCACGCCTTCGCAAGGATCGCGCGCGTGGCGATCTTGGCGAGGGGGAGTCCGATGGCCTTCGAGACGTACGGGACCGTGCGGCTTGCGCGCGGGTTCGCCTCGATGATGAAGACTTCCTTGTCCTTCACCGCGAACTGGAAGTTGACGAGGCCGACGACGCCGAGACGCTTTGCGATGCGCGCGGCGTACATGCGGATGGTCTCCTGGAGTTCCAGGCTCAGGGTCGGCGGCGGGATCACGGTGGTCGCGTCGCCCGAGTGGACGCCCGCTTCCTCCACGTGCTCCTGGACGCCGCCGATGAGGACGTCCTCGCCGTCGCACACCGCGTCCACGTCCACTTCGACGGCATTGGTGAGGTATCGGTCCACGAGGACGGGATGCTTCTTGGACGCCTTCACGGCTTCCCGCATGTAGTCCTCGAGGTCCTTGTCGTCGTACACGATTTCCATGCCGCGGCCGCCGAGGACGTAGCTCGGGCGCACGAGGACGGGGTACCCGATCTCGGCAGCGACGCCGCGCACGTCCTCGAAGGAGTAGCCGGTGCCGCTCTCGGGTTGGGCGACATGCATGTCGTCCATGAGCTTCGAGAAGCGGCGGCGGTCCTCGGCAAGGTCCATGGCGTCCGCGCTCGTGCCCATGAGCTTGGTCTGCAGCCACGGCCGCTCGTTCAGGGCTTCCTGCAGCGGGACCGCGAGGTTCACGCTCGTCTGCCCGCCGAACTGGAGGATGATGCCTTCCGGGTTCTCGCGCTCAAGGATGTCGAGGACGTTCTCGAGGACGAGGGGCTCGAAGTAGAGCTTGTCCGAGATGCCCGCGTCCGTGGAGACGGTCTCGGGGTTGTTGTTGAGGATGATGGCTTCGATGCCCTGCGCCCGGATCTCCTGGACCGCGTGGACCACGCAGTAGTCGAACTCGATGCCCTGCCCGATGCGGATGGGGCCACCGCCGACGATGACGACCTTGCGGCGGTCCGTGGGTGCGGCTTCCCGGAGGTCCACGTACGAGGGCTCGTGGGAGGAATACAGGTAAGGGGTCTTGGCCTCGAATTCGGCGGCGCACGTGTCCACCATCTTGAAGCGGGGCGCGATGCCGTGCTCGCGGCGCATGAGGCCGACGGCGCTCTCCGTCATGCCGTGCCATTCGGCGATCTGGCCGTCTGCGAAGCCGAGGAGTTTCGCCTCCTGGAGGAGTTCCTTCGTAAGGGGGCCCTTGATGATGCGCGCCTCGGATTCCACGAGGCCCGCGAGCTTGCGGATGAACCACATGTCGATGGCGCTCGCCTCGTGGATGCGCTCCATGGTCCACCCCTGCCGGAGGGCCTGCGCGATGACGAAGAGGCGTTGGTCCGTGGGCCGGCGCATCTCGTGCTCGATGAATTCGTCCGTGAAGGGCGCGCCACCGTTCCACGTGTGCTCAAGGCCCCAGCGGTCCGTCTCAAGGGAGCGGATGGCCTTCATCATGCTCTCCTCGAGGGTGCGGCCGATGGCCATGACCTCGCCCGTGGACTTCATCTGGGTGCCGATGTGGCGGTCCACGGTGCGGAACTTGTCGAACGGCCACCGGGGAATCTTGGTGATGACGTAGTCCAAGGCGGGTTCGAAGGAGGCCGGCGTGGTCTTCGTGACCGAGTTCGGGATCTCGTCGAGGTTCATACCCACCGCGATCTTCGCGGCAACACGGGCGATGGGGTATCCGGTGGCCTTGGACGCAAGGGCCGAGGATCGGCTGACCCGCGGGTTCACCTCGATGACGCGGTAGTCACCGGTCGCCGGGTCCACGGCGAACTGGCAGTTGCAGCCGCCCTCGATCTTGAGGGCGCGGATGATCTTGATGGCCGCGGAGCGGAGGGTCTGGTGGTCCTGGTCGCTGAGGGTCTGGGCCGGGGCGACCACGATGCTTTCCCCCGTGTGTACGCCCATGGGGTCCAGGTTCTCCATGTTGCAGATGATGATGCAGTTGTCGCGGCCGTCGCGGACGACCTCGTACTCGAATTCCTTCCAGCCGAGGACGGATTCCTCGATGAGGACCTGCTTGACACGGGAATAGACGAGCCCGCGTCCGACGATCTCCTCGAGTTCGGATTCGTCGTAGGCGATTCCTCCGCCGGTTCCCCCGAGGGTGTAGGCGGGGCGGACGAGGACCGGGTAGCGTCCGCCGAGGCGGCCGACGATGGCTTTCGCTTCGGGGATGTTGTGGGCGACCTCGGCCACGGGTACGGGTTCGCCGATCTCCTCCATGACCTTCTTGAAGAGGTCGCGGTCCTCGCTCTTCTCGATGGATTCGAGCTTGGACCCGAGGAGTTCCACGTTGTACTTGTCGAGGATGCCCTTCTCGGCGAGTTCGCTGCAGAGGTTGAGCGCGGTCTGTCCGCCCATGCCGGACAGGATGCCGTCGGGGCGCTCCTTCGCGATGATGCGTTCCAGGTTGTCGACCGTGAGCGGTTCCAGGTAAATCCGGTTCGCCGTCGTGAGGTCGGTCTGGATGGTCGCGGGATTGGAGTTGACGATGATGGTCTCGTAGCCTTCCTCGCGGAGTGCGAGGGCGGCCTGGGTTCCGGAGAAATCGAATTCGGCGGCCTGGCCGATGACGATGGGGCCGGACCCGATGATCATGAGACGTTTCAGGTCGCTACGCTTGGGCACGCACGTCACCCCCTGAGGCCATGGAAAAAACCGGCGCGGACAAGGGCAGTGTCGAGGTCGAGGAAGCGCGCCATCCCATGGGTGAGACCTCCCGTCGATTCGGGCTACCCGATTTAACGGTTCCGTTGGTCAGGGGGCACGAGAGGGACAAAGGCGTCCATTCTCGGACAAGGCGCCCGTCGGGGGGCCCGGTTCGGGTGCGATTCTTCCGATGAGGCGCCGGGG
>JBFILE010000230.1:0-6351 GCA_041599855.1 Thermoplasmatota archaeon | reverse complement strand
TCGGACTCTGGGTGGGGGCCTATCGGCGCGACCCGACTCATCCGGTGGGTCGTGCCATCGGTTTTGCTCTTGCCCTCGGGCCCCTGCTGATTGCGACCTCGTGGTCCATCGAATACGCGACTTGGATCCCGTTCTCCATCGTAGCGCCGATCGTCATCCTATTGCTGGTTGCGACGACCCTTCCCCGACGCCGAGTTGCCGAAGCTTCCGCATAGATGTGGTTCCGGGCTTGGACCTGTTGTGGAGGGCACGGATGTCATTCGACCTGCAATCCTCCTGCACCCAACTTGTCACATGGCCGCTCCTGCACGTACCGCTTCCGGCCTACTCCACGATGTGTTAACTGATGTCACCGAACAAATCGTTCGAGCGGACGCTGCTGCGCGGCGCCGCTCAACTCTACCGTTAGCTCGACGCTCGACGTCGATCCAAGAGGTCACGTGGGTCGTTCTCGCCCGCCACGCCGAGCACCAGCGGGTCTGGCGGCAGGCCCGGAAACTCGACCTCCACTCCACGGATGCCGTCCGCGCGGCAGCGCTGCGGGGCCTCGAAGGCGAGGACGACATATGGCAGGAGGGTGGCGTGGCCCGGTACCTGAAAATGAAGCCCGATGGACTTCTCCCACTCAAGGAGCGCGTCAAATCAATGGGCGTTCAACTCGCCACGTACGGGACGCTGCAAGCCGCGCTCACCGACTATGCGCAAGAGGAAAAAGCCGTGCAGTGACTCATCGACGGCGTCCTGCACGAGTTCGAGCGGAGATCGCTCGTGCCCGTGTGAGCATGGTTCGTCTCGCAACGCCCTCCCGCACGCCTGCGCAAGCGCTCGCCCCGCCACAAGAACCACTCCCCATCACCCTCACCCCATCTCCGCCCGCCCGCGCGTAGCACCCCGCAACCGGTCCCGCACCGCATCCGCATCGACCGCAGGCACCAGCGCCGTGAACGTAACGCGTGCCCCATACGCCGCATCGACCTCCGCGCCCGCAGCTTCGAGCGCGGCCTGCACGGCGCCCGCATCCGCGTACTCCACGGTTGCGATGACAGTCACGCGCGGCACCCGCTCCACAACACCGGCCGCGTCCACCGCACGCTGCGCGGCCTCCGTGTACGCGCGGGAGAGGCCCCCGACCCCGAGTTTCGTGCCGCCGAAGTAGCGTGTCACGACGACCACGATGTCGAGGAGGCCATGGTGCTGGAGGTAGCGGAGGACCGGTTTTCCTGCGCTGCCGCCCGGCTCCCCGTCATCATTCGCCCACTCGGTGACGGGGGCCGCGCGGATGCGGAATGCGGGGACGTTGTGGTTCGCGGACGGGTGTGCCTCGCGGATGCTGGCGATGAACGCGCGGGCGGCCTCGACGGACTCCGCGGGGGCGACATGCCCGATGAAGCGGCTGCCCCGGACTTCGAGTTCTGCCGTTGCCTCGCTCGTGACCGAATGGTGCGGTGCCACGTCGCGGGCCGGGCTCACGCGGGCGGGACGGGGGCGCAGGGGCTTAGAACACGCGGGTCCTCGCGAAGGGTTCATCGGGTGAACCGGCAAGACCTTGATGACCTGTGGCGAGAGGAAATGCGTTCGGATCATCGGGCAGTGATAGGACTGCCATCGACGTGCGCACGCTCATGCGGAACTGAGTGGATTGCGTCTCCAAACGAATCGGCCCACCGGACCGCTTTTTGTGTTGCGGGAGCTCCACGGTAATCGAGGATTCAATCCTCATCCTGCAATCTTCCGCGCACGCGTTCAACATTGGGAAGGGCTTCCCCCCTCAACACCGCCTCGGCTGCCTGTTCATATCGACGCTCGGATGCCAATCGTCGGAAGTACGCTTTGTCGACGTGATGGCGCTGGCACTCCATCACGGCCAGGGCCTGCGTCCACGCACGTTGATCGCCCGTGTGCCATCCCCATTCCGCGCGCTCCCAGATCGTGTCCTCGGGACCGCGGATGCGGATTTCCCAAGCGTCGACATCCACAATGATCACCCGGGCTGGATCGCCGTCGAAGTCGCTGCCGAGGATTTCGACGGGTATCGGAACATCGGGGTGGCGCCATCCCCGCTCCGTCCGCACCGCTACCGGTGACAGGTCTGCGCCGGCGGGGTGAAGTCCGGCAGCCGCGAGGGCTTGACGCAGCCGGATCGCCCCGCTCATGCCGTCGGCTTCGAGGGTGACGATGTCGACGTCGATGCTCAGGTCGGGGCGCATGTTTCGATCGGCAGCCTTGTCAAGGGTTTCGGCGACGTAGAAGTCGATGGCGGTGCCCCCGGTCAAAACGGCAGTGACTCCGACATTTCGGGCGATCTCGGAGATCCCTGCGGCAACGAGGAGCTTCGCGGCCAGCCGCTCACCGGCAATGGATTGTTCACGCGCGGCGGCGAATGCTGATTCCGCGTTGGCCGGGGGTTTTTCGGAGCTTGGTGCTGTCAAAGCGATACCTCCGTGGTCCGAGTTCGACAATCAGGCCCCGGTCGATCCACATGCGGAACTGGTCGCGGGCGGCTTCAGCCAGGAGACGCTGCTCACCAGGATCGCGGCTCAGGCTCCGATTGCCTGCATTCCTGGCGAGACAGGCCCGGACCTCGGCAGACTTGAGCGCCGCCCGCCGTTCGAAGTAGTCGCGCCAGCCTTCGACGCCGCGGAATTGGATGAAGTCGCCTATGATGGCATCGTAGGGTGCGTTTGCCACCTTCAAAGCGGTTAGGTCTGCCTTTGTGGAGTCGGAAAGACCTATGTTTCGCACACTTCGCATTTAACGTTGTAAGTATATAAAGCACGTGGGCCATGAACGGTCAAACAAGCGTTGAGCCTGCCTCACTTTTCGCTTGTTCCAACCCTCCACGATCCCCGCCAGCATCCCATCGACACGCCGTCACCGTCAGGTACGACGATCGGTGGGCAAATGGCCATAGGTGCATTCTGTGGGGTGTGGTTTACTGGTCGATGCATAGCCATGTCCATGACGAAGCCGGTCTGCCTATCGTGCATGGCGACCACCACCAAACCGCATCTCGTGGTTTGCAGGGAATGCTACGACTCCCACTTGGATGAAGTAGCTCGACAGAAGGCGGATGTCCTTCATCCACGGGAGCTCCGGCAGAAAGTCTGGGGCCAACGTTACCTAAAGAACCGGACGCCCCGCAACCGGGTTCGTATCGCGTACGCGGCGTATCTTCATGGGGCCGCCGGGGACGACGAGCTTCTCTCGGAGATCCGCGCAGCCTTGTTGGCGTATCCGGTTCATTCGGTGAGCACTGGGATTGCGGGTTCGGGCCCGGAGGTAGTGGACGCCTCCGCTCCCGTCAGCCACGTGGATCACGAAGCACAGGATGTGGAACGATTGGATGCCAAATTGAGCGAGGACCGCTCATTGCATTCCTACGGACCAGGCCGCTGGCGCACCCGGGACGGCCACTGGGTCCGGAGCAAGTCTGAGCGCGACATCGCGAACTTCCTCTTCGACAACAACATCCGATATCAGTACGAACGACCAACCTGGATCGGGGGCGTGTTGCTCCGCCCGGACTTCTTTCTCCCGGATGTTGACCCCATGGGCCTGATCCTCGAGCACTTCGGCATGATGGATGATGACGCCTATCGAGACCTTGCTTGCAGAAAGGCCAGGCTCTTCGACACCAACCGGCGCTTTTGGATTGCCACTGATGAGAACGATGCAGTGGACATGGACGAAGCGCTTAGAGCCAAACTCTCCAAGTACTTCCCAAGGCTGGCATAGTTGCCGATTCACCCATCCGCGCCATGGGACAACCATGATGGCCGCACGGCTCGTGGCAATCACCCGTGAGCAAGCTCGGGTCCCCTTCCGTCCGCCGGTCACGTCGGCAACCCCTGGGCGGGGATCTCCTCTCCCAGGGTGAACATGAAAACGTAGTCGTGCGCGGCTGAGCTGCACCGTTCGCGAGCCAAGGCTGGAGTCCACGGCCTGAGGATTCATCCAGCCTGTCGCGACCACTTCGGTCGGCGAATCCCCTTCGAGGTGCAGACGGTACGCGGGCAGGCGCCCACGTCGCCCCACGCCGACACGAACCCACTCCGCCCCCGCGGGGGTGCCAAGTCCACGAACGATGCGGGCCGCGGGGGGTGCGTGCCGTGGTTTGTGGCCCTCGCCAGCCACCCTCACCTGCCGCCTCGCGCGGTGAGGCGACGGGTTGCACCCCTTCCCTCTGCCCGCCGTCCACTCAAGGCCGCCGTCGCAAATACATCACGCCCCCAGCAGCGACGATTCCCACCGCGACCACGGCAACGACGATGCCCATCGTGCCAAACCACGAGGAATCGTCCTCGAGCGCTGCGGCGGTCGCCTTCGGGCTCTCGGCCGACTCGATGCCGGACGCAACCGTGATGGTCTCCTCTGCGAGTTGTTGGCCGTTCTCCAGGGACAGCGTCATCGTCCGTTCCCCCGGTTGAAGTGCGGCGAACTCTCCCAGGTTCACGACCTGGGACTCGCCGCTTCCGAGTGTGACCGTGCGCGTTGCGACGATCTCGCCATCGATCCTGAGGACGAGCGTTGTGGTTCCGGCGGTTGCACCCGTGTTCCGCAGGGTGATGGATGCGCTCAAGTTGTCGCCGACGACGATCCGTCCCGAAGTGATCTTCGCGTCGCCCACCGCGAAGTCGGCTTCGTCGGACGTGGCGACCACCGTGAAGGACGCGTCCGCTGCGGTGTGGTTCTGCCGCGTCACGTGGACGGTGTACTGGCCAAGGGTGGGCGGCGTGAGGACAATCTCGCCATTCTCGTTCGCGGGGCCATCGAACACGGTGGTTCCGAGCGCGTCGGTGACGGCGATCCGGATGGGCGCCGTCTCCTGCGGGGTTCGGCTGGGGGTTGCGCGGATGGTGACCGCGTCCGCGAGGGTGGGCGCTGCCGGCGTGACCACGACGGTCAGCGTTCGCGCCGGTTCCGGGGTCTCTTCCGGTTCCGGCTCCGGTGTGGGCGTCGATGGCGCTTTCACGTGGATGGCGCGGGTCGCTTCCGCGGTCTGGTTCTGGAACCGCGCCTGCACGGTGAGGACGTGGGCGCCGGGTGCTGCGTCGAGCGTGACCGTCCATCCGCGTCCGCCATCCGCGCGCGGCGCAGCGGCAATCTGCGCGCTGACGGAAGTACCGTTGTCCAGGCGCACCGCGACGGTCGCTGTGTCGTTGGCCGTGGGCGGGAAGACGCTGCCCGTTGCGGTGAAGGTCGGAGCGACCTGGGCGCCCTCGGTGGGCGAGTCCAGGGTCAGGCGGAGCGGGGGAGCGGGGGAGGGCGTGACCGCCGGGGTGCTGACGGGGGGGACCGCCGGTGCGGGCGCGCTCACTGCGGTGAGGGTCACGTTGTTGCCGGATCCTCCCCGGTAGGACACCCTGAGCCAGTTGGTTCCGTTCTGGAACCGGACGCCCTCGACGCGTGATGCGAAGGTTCCGTTCGTGGCGTCCGCACCGTCGTTGTCCACGAGGAGGAAGATCGTCCCGATTGCGGGATTGGACGTGAAGTTCGGCGCCAGCGTGCTGCCGCCAAGATTGACGGCGCCCGTCACGGCGAGCCTGTCATGGCTGCTTGCGTTGCGGAGGTCGAATCGGACGGTGGTGACGTTGTTGAGGGTCAGCGTGCCCGTCGACAGCGAACCGATTCCGGTGCCCTGGTTTCCGCCGGGCGAGATCGTTCCGCCGGTCGCCGTCGCGTTGATGGCGCCCACGGTGCCGTTGCCGGCGAGGGTGCCGCCATCGAGGCGGATGGCGCTCGCAGACGTGCTGCCATCCACCTGCAGCGTGCCGGTCTGGATGGTCGTCACGCCCGTGAAGGTGCTCGCGCCGGTGAGATTGAGCGAGGCATTGCCCGCCTTGATCAGGCCGCCGGGACCCGTGATGACGTTTGCGACCACCGCGTGTGCCGTCGTCTCGAACGTGCCGCCGCCGGCTCCGAGGGTGATGCCGCGGTTGGCGTCATCCATCGTCATGTTCGCGGTTGTCTCGAGCGTTCCCGCGAGGAACGTGAGCTGGTCCGGAACGAATGCCAGCGGAGGAAGCCCGAGTCGCGACTCGGCGTCGATCCGCAGCTTGCCGCCCGCGATGATCGTCTTGCCCGTGTAGGTGTTGTTGCCGGTGAGCGTGAGCGTACCCGCCCCGGTCTTGGTGAGCCCGCCGGTGCCGGAGATGATGCCGGAGAATGTCGAGTCCGTGGTGGCGTTCGTCACGAGGGTTCCCGACCCGAGCGTGATGGTACCGGCGCCGCCGAGTGTTCCGATGGTGTCGGAGACGCCATTCAGGTCGAGCGTGGCGCCCGCCGCGATGGTGACTCCGCCGCCATCGGGAAGCCCCCCGGCCCCCGCCAGTTTCAGCGTGCCGGCGCTGA
>JBFILE010000229.1:0-6379 GCA_041599855.1 Thermoplasmatota archaeon | reverse complement strand
GATGAGGCGACGGACCTCGCCGTACGGCGGCAGGCCCGGGCTCACGCGGACCTCGAACCCGCCCGTGGCAGCCGCCACCACGTCCCCGAGTCCGCCTCTTGCCTCCACGTCCGCGATGTGGGCCGCCGTCACGGCCGTGCTGCGGCCGAGGCGCAGGGCGCGGGCGGTTGCAAGGGCGGCGGAAAGGGCCCCCGCCGCGCTCATGCCGAACCCCTGGGACACGGGCAGTTCGAGGGTTGTGTGGACCGTGACCTCGGCGAGGGCGCGCTCGCCCTTCGGCGCGTTTCGATCGTACCGAATGCGGCCTTCCGCGGCGGCTTCCTGAAGCACGCGGGCCACCGCGGCGTGGGAGACGGGCGCGTCCGATCGCTCCCGGTTGATGAACACCGTGATCCCCTGTTTTTCCGCCGGCTGGACCTCCACGTACGTGGTCGCGCCCATCTCAAGGTTGAGACCGGCACCACGGCTGCCCCGTCGCGCGGGATCCTTGTGGGTGTCGTGGATCTCGAAGAAGCCGGTGATGTGGGCGGGCGCGAACGCGGCACCGCGGACGAGGGAATCGATGACGGTCACGGGGGTTCGCGCCGGGAATGCGGGCTCCCGCTTTAGGTTTCACTCCCGGGATTGCACGTGCACCGCGGCCGGGGGAAGGCGGATCTCGAAGGTGCCGCCCGGGACGAGCTTGGCCGGGTGGCAGACGACGGAGCCGGCATGGGCTTCGATGATGGCACGCGCAAGATAGAGCCCGAGGCCGGTGCTGCTTCCGTGCATCGGGTGGACCTCGGGCTCCAGGGCCTCGATTGCAGCGAACGGGTCGAACAGGATGGACACGTCGCCGGGGCCGAGTTCACGGCCCTCGAAGCCGATGCGGATCGACACGTGGCTGCCTTCATCCGTCACCACGCACGGGATCGTGCCCTCGGCGCGGGACCATCTGGCGCACTGTTCGATGATCCGCTGCAACGCCTGGGTGAGACGCGCCGGGTCGGCGACAACGTCGATGGATCCGGCGACGTCCACCTTCACGACGGTTCCGTTCCGGTTCGCGACGCGCTCCGCGGCCTTCGACGCCTCAAGGATCACGTCCGCCAGGTCGAGCGCACTGGAATCGACATCGACCCAGCCTGCCGGCGTGCGCACCTGCGCGGCGTCAAGGACATCGTCCACGAGACTCTTGAGGCGCTCCGTGTTGCGTGCCGCCACGTCGAGCGCATGGTGCTGGCGGTCGCCCAGGGGGCCAAGGGTCCCGGTCATGAGGAGATGCAATTGGGTGATGAGGGGCGTGAGCGGGGTCCGCAGTTCGTGGCTCACCGCGCGGAAGAAGCTGTCCACCATGGCGTCTTCCCCGGAGACATCGGGGCCCCATGTACCCGACCGGCGGGCCGTGCCGGCGGTGGCACCCGCGGCCTCGGAACCCGGTGCATCCGCGGGCGCCGCGGGGATGAGGACGGCCGACAGGTTCTCGACGAACGTGAGCGGGTCCGCGCCCTTCTCCATGTACGCGACGGCGCCGAGGTCGAGGACGCGTGCCGCCATCCGGTCCCGTTCGAACGCGCTCAACACCACCACCTGCGCGGTGGGCGCCACTTCGAGGATCCGCGGGAGGGCCTCGAGACCATCCATCCTCGGCATGGAAAGGTCCAGCAGGACCACGTCCGGCTGGTGGGTGCGACAGGCCTCGATCCCTTCGATGCCGTCGTTCGCTTCCCCCACGACGAGGAACCGGCCCGAATCCTCAAGGACGATGCGGAAGAGGTTCCGGAGGCCGGCCACATCATCCACGAGGATGACACGCATGGGCGAAGGTGTCATCGGGGACCGCCCGCAGGCTCCTTCCGGCGGAGTTCGCCGCCACGGGGCCCGTCGGCCTGCTGTTGCTTTCCGAGGAGGTTCGTGATGATGGCCCGGGAATTCGCGAGGGCCTTGTCCAACGCCTCGAGACCTTCGTCCTCCCGGTGCAGTTCGATGGCGAGTTTTGCGCGCGCAAGATCCTGGACCACATTGTCATGGATCTCGAGGGCCTGCTGTTCGCGCACGCGCATGTCCTCGAAGAGCGCACTCCCGCGGACGAGTGCGGGGAACCGGTTCCGGAGGGTCCAGTAGTACACGGCGACCATGGCCGTGAACGCGTCCCAGACCCAGATGTGGATGTCGGCGAAATGGAGGCGGGCCGCCATTCCCACGACCACGTCGTACCCGAATGTCGGGAGCACCAGGTGCGCGGCGTGGAGGCCATGGCCGATGGCGCAGGAGAAGAAGATGCCCGCCGTGGCCACGGCAAGGGGATTCGCGCGCCACTGGGAGGTCTGGACCACGCGGGCCGTGATGTGGAAGAAGATGGCAAGGTACGCAAGGGAGATGATGGCACTCGCGACCGCACCCGCGACCCACCACGGTGCAGCGACCGGCACCACGGCGGCCTCGATCGCTTCCTGCTGGGTCATGTGGCGGAGATCGGCGAGAATGCGGGGAAATGCCCCGGTGCCGGCGATATCATGGAACATGGTGGCATACCATTCCGGAACACCCCCAGCTCGGTCGGCGGCCGGGGGATGGCGGTGCCATGTTCCTTACCCCGGATATAGATGCGATGCGCTCAGGAGAGACCCTGGAGAATGGCCCGAGGGTCGTCCGTGATCACGCCCGCTGCGCCGGCGTCACGCCACCGTTTCGCGTCGGCGGGGTCGTTCACGATCCACATGATCGGCTCCCTGCCGCGTGCCCGCACCGCTGCCACGCCCGCCTCCGTGGCTGCGAACACGGGGAGGCCGAATCCGTCCGCCTCCGGGATTGCGTCCAGCACGTCCTGCGTGGCATCCTCCATGAGGATGAGTCCCGCGTGAAGGCGCGGCGCAAGGGTCTTCGCCCGGCGAATGGTCGGCACATGGAAGCAGGTCAAGAGGACAGAATCCTCGAGGCCGCGTGCCCGCACGGCGGCAACCACCTGATCAAGGAGCGCGGGATCGGGCCCTGCCTCGGGTTTCAACTCGATGTTCAGGAGACCCCTGGGCCCGTATCGGTCCAATACGTCGGCGAGGGTGGGCATCCTGGCGCCCGCGAATGCGGGGTCGAAGGACGTGCCCACGTCGAGGTCGGCAAGTTCCGTGGCATCCACGTCGGACACGCGTCGCGGGTCCCCCGCCGTGCGTTCGAGGGTGTCATCGTGATGGATGACGGGAACGCCGTCCCGTGACAGCCGCACATCGAACTCGATGCCGTGGCTTCCCGTCTCGAATGCGCGATCGAAGGCGGCGAACGTGTTCTCCGGAGCATGGGCGCTGGCGCCCCGGTGGGCAAGAACATGGAACACAGGGGCGCATGGGACGCCCCCGCCCATAACCCTCGTGGGTCCGACCCGGGGCCACGGCGGACCCCAGCCTCGCCCGGATCGGACGGGGCACCATGGGCTGCCGGAGGCGCCGGAGGAATAGGACGGGGCCGGGCGATGTCCGTGCTTTCCGATGCACCCTGTGGCTCCGGTCCACGCTGGGCAATGTTTTAAAGCGCGGGTCGGATGGCCCCCGGTCGGGAGTCCAGTCCCGGGAAACCGCATCGACCGTTCGATCCGCTGCGACCACGCAGCGGGAGGCGACCGTCATGCAGGTCCTCGGCCGGCCCCGTGCAAGAGGAGACACGCGCGTTGCCTTACACGAGTGATGACCGGATTCTCGAACTGGAAGAGACGGCGCTCCGGATCCGCAAGCGGATCGTGGAGACCGTGTACCATGCGGGAAGCGGCCACCCCGGCGGGAGTCTCTCCATCGCGGACATCCTGTCCTGCCTGTATTTCGAGACCATGAAGGTGGACCCGCAGAAGCCCCTGTGGGAGAAGCGCGACCGACTCGTCCTGTCGAAGGGCCATTGCTGCCCGGGCCTGTACAGCGCCCTTGCGCTCAAGGGATACTTCCCCGTCGAGGACCTGAAGACCCTCCGCAAGATCAACTCGCACCTCCAGGGCCACCCGCACATCGGGTCCACGCCCGGCGTCGAGTTCAACGGCGGCAGTGAAGGCCAAGGCCTCTCCGGTGCCGTCGGCATGGCCCTCGCCGGGAAACTCGATGGCGCCCGCCACCGCGTGTACTGCATCATCGGCGACGGCGAATGCCAGGCCGGCATGATATGGGAAGCCGCCGGCACCGCAAGCCACTACCGCCTCGACAACCTCACCTGCATCCTTGACCGGAACGGGCTCCAGATCGACGGACCCACCGAGGAAGTCCTGTCCATCGAACCCATCGCCGAACGCTGGAAGGCCTTCGGCTGGTACGTGATCGAGATCGACGGCCACAACATGCGCGAAGTCATGGACGCCCTCAACAAATCCCAGCGCATCACCGGGAAACCCACCATGATCATCGCCCACACCGTGAAGGGCAAGGGCGTCTCCTACATGGAAGGCAGCCTGAGCTTCCACGGGAAGGCGCCGAGCCAGGATGAGTACGTGAAGGCCATGACCGAGCTCGACCTCGCCGAGAAGCGCCTGAAGTCCACGCGCGTCCGACCCGCCGCCGCCCCTGCAGGGGGTGCTGCGTGATGGCGGAACGTCTTGCCCCCGATTCCGTGGCCAAGATGAACCTCCGCGACGCGTACTCGCACGCTCTCGTCGAAGTCGGCCGCGCCAATGAGCGTGTCGTCGTCCTCGACGCTGACCTTGCCCTCTCCACGAAGACGAAGCGGTTCGGGACGATCTTCCCCGACCGGTTCTTCGACGTGGGCATCGCCGAGCTCAACCTCATCGGGGTTGCCGCCGGCCTTGCCTGCGCCGGGAAAATCCCGTTCGCAAGCACGTTCGCGAGCTTCGCCACGGGGCAACCGTACAACGTGATCCGGCAGGCGGTCGCGTACGCGAACGCGAACGTGAAGATCGTCGCCACCCACGCGGGTCTCTCCGTGGGCGGCGACGGCGCCACCCACCAGATGCTGGAGGACGTTAGCCTCATGCGCGGCCTCCCCAACATGCACGTGTTCGTGCCCGCGGATGCGCCCATGATGGAGGACGTGATCAAGGCCATCACGGAACTCAACGGCCCCTGCTACGTGCGTTGCGGGCGCGACGACTCCCCGATCCTCCCCGATCAGCAGCCCTTCGAGATCGGGAAGGCCATCACCGTCCGGGACGGCGCCGACATCACCCTCATCGCGTGCGGGACCATGGTGTACGAGACGCTGAAGGCCGCCGACATCCTCATCGAGGAAGGGTATGACCCGCGCGTCATCATCATGCACACGATCAAGCCCATCGACGAGGGCGCCATCATCAAGGCCGCCCGGGAAACGGGCGGCATCGTGACCGCGGAGGAGCACTCGATCTACGGTGGGCTCGGGAGCGCCGTTGCGGAGGTCGTCTCCGAGAATCATCCGTGCCGCGTGAAGCGCATCGGGACCACGACCTTCGGGGAAAGTGGTGACGCCCGCGCCCTCATGGAGAAGTACGGTCTCACGTGGCGGGACATTGCGCGGGAAGCCCGCACCATGCTCGGCAAGGGCGGGGCGCCGGCGAAGGCGGCAGCGGGCGCACCCGGCATCACGAAGTGAAGGGGGTTCCGGTCGGAGGCGCGGACACGCCTCCGGCCCCGGCGGCCCCAGCGCCCACGGGAACTGCACCGGCCCCGTAACCTCCGATGGCCCCGTTGGCCCCAAGGGCCCGGAAGGAGTATCCTGGCCCGGGGGGTGCCACCTGCTTCCATCCCATCCCTTCCGCTGTTGCGCAAGGTCCCATTCCCGCCGCTTGCCCTCGTGTGCCATGCATCCTACGGATGTTCGATCCTACATTCGTACACTCATACACTCATACACTCATACATTTGTACAGGTGTGATCGAAACGCACCGGCCCTCGCCATGAAGCCCGGCCCACCCCGCCGGACGCAACGGCCCACTGCTCCAACGGCCCTTGATCCGTGCTTCTGCAGGAGGGGCCCGGTCCGCCATCCGGGCGTGTCGGATCGGCAAGGCGAATCATCCCGTTGCAGCGCGAGCGACGGATTCCACTGCGACGCGCCGAGCCGCAGCAAGGTGCCGCGGGGCCCCGACATCGCGGGATGCACGGTCATCACCGGCGCAGATCGCAGGCAGGCCCATGGAAATCATGCCCAACCCACGGCGCCAACGCCGGGCGGTCCTGCCATCGATGGCGCGCGCCAAAAACCGGTCTGGGGGCCGCGCCGGGCGGCTCCCTCCGACGTGCGCCGGGTGGCGGGTCAAGGACCCGCCATGCGGCTCAGAACTGGGTCGGGTCCCGGAGGTATTCCAGGTTGTCGAGGGCCACTTCGCAGCTCTGGCGGACCTCAAGGCTCTCGTCCTCGACGAGGATCTTCTTGAGGACGGGCACGATGTCGCCCATGGCTTCCTCCGGCATGTTGCCGAGGCTCTCGCAGGCT
>JBFILE010000228.1:0-6383 GCA_041599855.1 Thermoplasmatota archaeon | reverse complement strand
CCCCATCTGGTCGGGACTGTCCGGGTGCGGGTCCGAGTCGCGGCCGAGTCGCACACTCCCGTTGATGCCGTGCTTCCGGATGCGCCGCAGGAGGTACGGGATGTCCCACCGGTCCCCGTGGCGCGTCGTGAGCACGTCCGGATCGAGCTCCTTCAATAGCCGGTTGAACGCGAGGAGGGTCTGCGTCTCCGCGTGGCGGTCCCCCGGCTGCTCGCACACGAATTCCACGTCGCCGAGGCGGATCGTGTCGAGCGGGTCATCGAATGCGGCTTCCCTCCCCTGCTTGTGGCCGGTGACCGCGAGGCGCACCACCTTCAACTCCGGGTCCGGGTAATCGAGGGTCCACCGGTCCTCCTCGGGGTGGATGGCGAGGGGTGCCGTGCGCAGGGTCGCGGGGGCGCGGTGGCCGTGCTTCGTGGGGGCGGCGGCGACGCCGGAATCCGCGGTCACGCCCCGGTCGTCCTCCCGTGTCGCGCGGGTTGTGGGAGGGGTGGTGGTGGTGGTGGAGGCGGTGGGGGCCTCCGGATCGGGCGCATCGCGGGATCCGCGGCGCCGTCCCGCGTCCGGGTCGAGGCGGCACATGGTGAAGAGCCCGTTCGCGTGCGCCCACCGGCTCTCCGCGGCGTTGTCCACGTCGAAGAACAGGAACGCCTTCACACCCGCCGCACGCCGCAGGTCCTTCGCGACCGCATGCAGGTCCTGGAGCCTACGGGGGCGCACGCGGAGCACGTCCACGGGATCCGAGCGGAGCCAGAGCGCGCTCCGGTCCCGCCACACGGATTCCACGCGCGGGTCCTTCGACAGGATGCGCTCCGCGTCCTCGAGGGGCCGCGTTTCGCTTGCGACGCAGAAGTCAGGCTGGTACGGAATCAGCCGCTTCGTGATCGTCGATCCGTGTTTGACCCATGCGACCAAGCTGCTCTTTCGTGAATGCGGGTACACGTCGAACAACCAGGCCGGCGTCGGCGAGGGCATGATTCGTTTCCTCCAGTTGGCGTTGCGTTGCTTCGAGGGCCGCGCGCATGACCTCGATCTCCCTCATCCCCTCCATGAGCATGGAAAGGAGGACGGGCCGCTCGAAGTCCATGTGCGGGCGGCGGTTGATGGCGTTCGAGTGGCGGCGGGCACGGCACAGGAGTTCATCGAACCACGCCTGCTCACGCGGCGGCAGTTCGCTCCGGAATGCGTCGTAGCGGTCGCGGAAGATGTCGAGCGCCATGGTGGTCGTCGGGGTGGATTGTCCCATGGTCTTCACACCTCAAGGGGGCCCGGCGGCTGATCCATGGGGCGGTCGGGGTGGGCTGAAAATAATCCCCGCGCCGTTCCCGGAAGAGGCCGGAACCGTGCCGCCACATCTCCGTTGCTCCGCTTCTCCGTGTTGATGGAAGTCAAAACATTCCCTCGTTCCGCAACCCAGGTCCAACCCAGACAAACCCCCGGTCCAACCCAGACAAACCCCCGGTCCAACCCAAAAGGAACAATCCCGCGTCCGCATCCATCCCCAACGTTCACGTCAGCACCTCCAACGACCCCTCCGACTCCATCTCGAACCACGAGGCCTTCGCACCCGGGGCATCCCTGCCCGACCTGGCGGCGGTCTCCCCACCCGACCTGACGGAGGGCTCCTCGGGCCCGGTCCAGTGCCCCGGCCCCGCTTCGTCAACCTGCCCCGCCTCCCCGACGAAGTCATCCAGACTCGTCTGGAGGGTCTCCACGAGCCCGAACGTGAACCCCCCATCCCCGAGCACGTCCCCGTCCACCTCCTCCACGACGAGGCGCCCATCCGCAGGCACACGCACGAGCCAGTGATGGTCCGCGCGCTTCACGGTGAGGTGGGCGAGGGCGGGGCTCGCCATCCGCCACCGCCCGATGTCGCACCCGATGAGGATGGGGATGCGGTGGCGTCGCGCGAGGGCGCGCAGGTGCGTGAGGGCGAAGCGCACGTACCCGTCCTGCTCCCAATCCTCCAACTCGTCCGTCGCGAACAGGCTGTTAAAGGGGGCGATGATGACCGCCGCAATCCCCGGCGGATCCTCCTCGCCGGCCGCAATCGCGGCTTGGCGCGCCTGCTGCTCCTCCTCGAGGCGCGCCTTCAGGTGCTGCGTGAGCACGCTGTCCCATTGGAACGGCGTCATGCAGCGCTTGATGAGGACGCGGTCCGCGCCCGCGTCCGCCTCATGGCCGCGCACCAGGTTCAATTCCGCGTAATCGTACGGGTTGAACCCGTGGTCGCCGTCACACCAGAGGACGCGGCCCCGGGGCTGGGTGTGTATGGCGGCGTGGGTGACCTCCTGCGCGACCACCCGGACTGTTCGGCGGTCCCCCTGGACGAGGGTGAGTCCAGGGCGGAGGAACGGGGACCACATGGGCAGGTGGAGGTGGCCCGGATCGTGGTTTTGGAGATTGGTGGGGGATGGGTGGAAGTATGGATCTCGCCCTACTTCCCGCGTTGGCGGGTTACGCATGCGGATCACGCCACAGGTCGTGGCGAGGAGTTCGATGTCGATTCCGCGCATTTGCGGGGGCGTCATCCCTCGGCATACTGGACTTCGGCGTGCTCCATCACGTCCTGCCTGGATCGTGGGTGCAGTTCTCCCGGCGTCCTGAGGTCGATCCGGCGTCCACCGAAAATCGGCGACAACTCGCTCTCCATGTCCACGAGGTCGAACAGGGAAACGGACTTGCCCGCGTGAAACTCCACGAGGATGTCCACATCGCTGTCAGGTCCGTAATCGTCGCGTAGGACGGACCCGAAAAGGGACAAGCGCTTCACCTGCTGCCGCAGGCAGAACGCGGTCAACTGCTCATCATCGACATCCAATGATCCAACGTCACGACACCATCCCCCATCAGATCGGTTCGACACCCAGATGCCCATGGCTCGGCACGTCCATCAAAATTCCGACCCACGCCGAAATCCCAAGGGGGCGCTCACACCGCGGCGGGTCACAGTCGCCGTCGCCGGACTCCAACCGCTGCAATCGCGACAAGAGCCAACGCAGCGCCAATCCCCGGCACGCCAACCGTTCCCGGGTCCCCCGCCGGCCCAGCCCCCGCCGTCGCCCGCGCAATCACGAACCCATCCATCTCCGTCCCATCCGACCGCAGCGCCCGGAACGTCAAGGTCTCGCCCGTCACATCCCACACGGTCAGGTGATGCACCGCTTCCACGTGTGCGTACATCGCGGGAGCCGTATCGGACTGCAGGTCGTACAACCCGCGCCCGCCGCCACCGGTCACCACGTACACGGGCCCCACGCCCTGCACATACTCCGACCCTTCCGTCACAACAGGAGCGAACCCGCGCACCGGGTACGTCCGCCCGTACACGTGGTCATGCGCATTCACAACCACGTCCACCCCGTACGCATCGAACAGGGGTCCGAACAGGAACTGCAGGTCCACGTTGTCCCCGTGGCGTCCCCAGGAGTAGAGCGGGTGGTGGAAGTACACGACCGTCCACGGCGTCGCATCATCCGCTGCTGCGGCAGCGAGTTCCGCTTCAAGCCAAGCAAGCAATACCTCGTGCCCGGACGTCCCCTGGCACGGGTCCTGCGGGGGTCCGCGGCCCGCGTCATGGGGCCCGCACAGGTTGTCCGTGTTGAGGCCGATGAATGTGACGGGGCCCGCCTGGAAGGAATAATGGTGTTCCCCGATTCCCGCGCCGCCGTCGGGAAGCACGTACTCGTTCAGGAATTGATCGTATCCGCGCGCCGCGTCCGCGTACTCGTGGTTCCCGGCCACCGGCATCGTGGGCACCCGCGATTGAACGGGTTCCATGAACCGCATGAACGTGTCCCACCCGGTTCGCCCGTTCCGGTATGCGAGGTCCCCGGGGATGATGAGGAGGTCCGCGTTCTGCTGGACGGCGAGGTCGCGCACGTCATGCGCCTTGGATTCGAGGACGACCTCCCGGTCCCCGGGGTCTGCGCTGGGTGCGCGGCTTCCATCCGGTGCTGCGTTGTCCACGCCGATGTCGCCGTAGGCAAGGAATCGGAGGGGGGCGTCGGGGGCGGGCACATTCCGCACTTCCCGCGCCGCCGTGTAGCCGCGGGTGCCGCTCCCCGCCATGTACGATACGGTCGCGCCCGGCTCCACCGGAAGCGTGGCCGCGTACACGTACGTGGAGAGGCCGGCGTCCGCCGGGGACGCCGTCCCTTCCGACGGGAGGATCTCGCCCACGAGTTCCGCAGGCGATTGTTGTTGTTCTCCGCCGTTCACGCGCCACAGGATGAGCGGGTTCTCGCTCGCCGTGAACGGCGTCCCCACAACCGCGAAGTGGACGATGACGCCTTCCCCGGGCGCAAGGGTCACGTGGGTCTGCTCCGGCGTCTGCGCGGACGCTGCGGGAGCCAGCAGGAGGGCGGCGAAGAGTGCCGCAAGCGCCGCCGCCCGGAGCCGCGGGATCACGCGCCCACCTCCGGCAGGGATTCCGCGGTGCAGTCGGTGCCGACGACCCGCGTCCAGTCCCAGTACTGCCCCGCGAAATCCACGGTGCTCGCGATGACGGCTGCGCTTGCGATGACGCCGTCCGCGATCTCGACCAGTGTCTCGGTCGGTCGATAGTCCGCGTCGAATGCGCCGCCTTCGGGCACGTTCATGTCGATCTCCACGAAGCCCCACGGGGACTCCCATTGCCACACGAAGTAGCCGGTGTCGTTGTACAGGCCCATGGCGAGGGTCGCGTCCTCCGCCGGATGCCACGTCCCGTCCTGCCAGTAGTCGAGGCCGAACCAGTAGCTGCGGATCTCGAACTCGCCCACGCTGCCCTGGCGCGGTTCCGGCATCTCTGCGAAACCTTCCTCCGTGAACGGGAAGAACACCCATTGGGTCCGGTCCGGCTCGAAGAGGCCCATGCTCATGTAGCGGTGCTCGCCCGATGGGAGAGACTCCTTCCACTGCCACGCAAGGCGCCCATCCTGATGGGAGAACAGCCGGTAGTAGGACTCGGGAGCGTCATCGTCATGGTCGATGGTGCATGCCCAGCCGTCGAGGATGCTGGGGGCGGACGCGCGCACCTCCACATCCTGTAGGATGGAGGTCGTGCAATCCATCCGCGAGCCATCCGGGAGGAGTGGGCACGGTGCGGGTTGGTCCGTGCCGGGGGCTGGCGCGAGGGCCGTGTCGTCCACGCATCCGGCGAGGATGAGTGCGGCGAGGAGGGGAATCAGGATGCCGATGCGCGCGGGGCGGGCGCTCCACATGGGGGCGACACGGGGGTCGTGGTTCAATTGCTTTGTTCCGGTGTCGAGGGCCGTTTGCCATGTGGGGTGCGCCCATTCCATTGGTGGATAGGGGGGTTTGTTGCGGGCCGAGGATGTATTTTGACTTCCATCAACACGGAGAAACGGAGCAACGGAGGCGCGGTGGAATTCGACCCTTTTGGATCGATGCGGATATGCTTGAGCCGTGCTCACCTGCCAACCGGCGCAAAAAGCGCCGGCAGACATTCCCCAGGTGCTCCGTAATCTCCGTCCCTCCGTTGCTCCGTGTTGATGGATGTGGAAGAATCGGGTCGTTCCGCAACCCGATCCCAATCATCCAGTCAAGCCTTCAACCCAGTGTCACCATCGCCGCCACACTCGGCACCGCGCCATCCACGGTCCCCCGGTTCACGAACAGCATGTAGTGCCCCGGCGAAGCGATCGCCCCATCCGGCGGCGCGATCACGGAAAGGTCTCCGCCCTCCGTAACCTCGAACGCAAGCCGGATCGCGCGCTGCGCACTGTCGAACGCGTGGGTCGTCATCCCCGGCTTCACGAGGACCACGCTCGTGATCTCGTCCGCCATCGTGGTCGCCACCGTGAACCCGCCGCCGTACGTGACGGACGCGGGTGCGGACGTGATCTCGGGGCGGTCGCCCCGGAACAGGTACGGCGGCTCGAAGATCTCGAGGCGCGTCTCCACGATCTGGTCCTGTGTCGGCACGTTGTCCCGTGCCTCCTTCCACGGCACCGGGAGGGGCACGTGGCCGCCCACGAGGACGCGGCCATCCGGGAGGAGGAGCGCCGTCGAGTGGTACATGCGCGGCACCTGCATCTCGCCCATGAGGGTCCATTCCCCGGTCTCGACATCGTAGAGTTCGGCGCTCATGACCGGGATGTTCGGCTGGCCGTGCACGACCACGTTGTCGTACTTGCCGCCGCCCACCGCGAGGACGTTCCCGTCCGGGAGGAGGACGCCGTTCAGGTGCCAGCGGCCCTCGTTCATCGGGTTCGCGGGCGTGTTCACCGGCGGGTACCGGGAGAGGTCCGTGAGTTCCGCGAACGGCACCGCGACCGTGCTCCGCTGCAGGGTCCCGCCGAAGCTCAACAGCTTCGCCGCGTACTCATCCGCGGGGTCGAGGGTGAGGAGGATGCTGCTTCCGTGCTGGCGCGCGCCGT
>JBFILE010000227.1:0-6386 GCA_041599855.1 Thermoplasmatota archaeon | reverse complement strand
GCCGGACTTGCGTCGCCTGCGACGCCTGCGTCGCCTGCGGCCGGCGGGCATGGCACCTTCGTCGAAGGTGTGGCTGGGAGCCAGGTCCGGGAGTCGGCCGCGTACGCTGCCGGCTCCCGGGCCCCGGGCCTTGATGGTCGACTCGACCGTGCCCCGGGAGAACCCCCCGGATTCCGGAGGTGGTGCCGGAATACTTTTCCATCCGAGGACGTTGGACGGCGTTCGAGGGCCCAACCCATGAGTCGACCCGCACGCACCCACCTCATCCTGCGCACGCTTGTCGTTGCGACCGCGCTCGGAGCCATCCATCTCATGCCGACCGCGTCGGCGCAGACCGTCATGAACATCACCGCCCACGAGTCGGCCACCGACTACTGGTTCGAGGTGGAGGGCATGGACGGGCAGAACCCGAACATCACCCTCACCCCCGGGGCGTCGTACACCGTCCATTTCGCGAACATGGGCCAACAGGTGCACAACCTCCACTTCGGCGGCGGCATCGATGCCATGACCCAGATCCTGAATGCCGGCCAGAATGAGACACTGAACTTCACGGTTCCCGCCGATGCGTCCGCGGCGTCCAACTACTGGTGTGACCCGCACCGCGCCCTCGGCATGGAAGGCGTCCTCGCATTCGAAACGGTTCCAGGCACGGGCGGCAACGGGACCGGGAACGGCGGCAACGGGACCGGCAACGGCGGCAACGGCAACCAAACGGGAAACGGTGGGGAGTCCACCGATGATACACCGGGCCCCGCCAGCGTGTTCGCGTTGGCCACCCTCGCGGCGGCCGCGTTGGCCTTCCGTCGGCGCCGAACCGGGGACCGCTGACGCAACCCCTTTCCATGGTTGAGAAAACGCAGGTCGCGAGGAATCCCTTCGTGTCGCCGTTGCACCGCGGAATCCGACCGTATCCTCGCGCCCATGCCCGTCGGAGGGGCGTCAGCCTTGTGGTTCTCGTCCTTGCGGGCTCCATGATGGCCGGTTGCACCTCGCCCCAGGAATCGACCGCGGGCCCGGGCGTGATGGAGTCGGCGGGGAATGGCACCGGCTCTCCCGGGAAGGCCCCCTACGGCAAGCGCATCGACCCGAACGCCTGGGAAGGGCTCTCGCTCCCGCCCGGTGTCATCGGCGAAGTCGTGGTCGCGAATCTCACGTACCCGACGAGCGTGGACTGGGATGACGCGGGGCGCATGTACGTGGGTGAAGCCGGGATTGCGGGGGCGCCGCCCCGCATCCTCCGCATCGGTCCGGACGGGTCCGCGGAGCCTCTTGACCTGTCGGGGACGCGGCTCACGAACGAACTCCTCGACATCACGCACCACAACGGCACGCTGTACTTCACGACCCGCGGCATCGTCCACGCGTTCGACCTCGACCGCGGTGGCGCCCGCGCCCTCGTGCAGGAGTTGCCGGCGCGGGGGGACCACGGCACGAACGAGGTCGTGGTCGGGCCAGACGGCCGCCTGTACTTCGGGCAGGGCAGCGTCACGAACAGCGGTGTGGTCGGCCTCGATCAGGGCGGGGTCCCGGATGCCGTGGGCGACCTGATCCACGAGCATGCCGGAGACCATGACGTTCCCTGCGCCGACATCCGGCTCGCGGGCGCGAACCATGTCACGGCAAACCCCCTGGCAGGGGACGTTGACATCGATGCCCTGAAAGGCGCCGGCGATGACGTCGTCCTCCGGACATTTGCCACGCGAAGCGGAATCCCGGCCCCCGCCTGGAGCAAGACGGGCGAGCGCGCGACGACCGGCGCCTTCGTGCCCTTTGCAACGCCCACGTACACCAATCAGACGGTGCCGGGACGCGACCGGTGCAACGGCGCCGTCCTGTCGGTCCTCGCCGACGGCAGCGACCTCCGGGTGGAGGCCTGGGGATTCCGGAATCCGTTCGGCATCCGGTTCGACGATGACGGGACCCTCCTCGTGGCGGACAACCGGTACGACAATCGCGGGAGCCGTCCCGTGGGCTCGGCCCCGGATGAACTCTTCCGGGTGCGGCTCGTCGCACGGGCTTCCGCGGCTCCGGTGGACCCCCCTGCAGCCGAGGACGGCGCGCCCGCCGGGAACACCACCGGCGGGCCATCCGATCCGGCCGCGCCTGGAGTCGGAAATGTCGAGGATGCCGAGGATGCCGGGGGTCCCGAAGATGCCGCGGCCGCCGAAGATGCCGTGGGGGCCGAGGTTCCTGCGATCCCCTGGTTTGGCTGGCCCGACTACAGCGTCGGACGACCCCTTGACGATCCCTTCTTCACCCCCCTCCATGGACCGGCGCCCGCGAAGCTCCTGCTCACGGACCCGAACCTTGCCCCGCGGCCGATGACGTTCTTCAGCGCCCACGCGAGCGCGAACAAGTTCGACCGCGCGCCGCCATCCATCCCGTACGCGGGGGACCTGTTCGTCGCCGAGTTCGGGACCCTGAACCTGGAATTCGTCCGCGGCGCACGCACCGGCATGGACGTGGCACGGGTGGCGGCGGACACGGGCCGCGTCACCGCGTTCATCACGGGCGCCGACCGGTTCTCCGGCACCTTCCGCCCCGTGGAGGCCGCCTTCGGGCCGGACGATCGGTTGTACGTCGTGGACTTCGGGCCGTGGGTGGTGGAACGTGCGGACGCATCCTCCCCGGGCCTCACGAAGAACGTGTTCCACCCGTCCACCGGTCGCGTCCTTGCATTCGACCTCTCGGCCGCGAACCGGTCGTGGGAAGGACCGCTCGTGGGGAATCCCGGCGGCCGCGGCGATGACGGGGACGGCGGGAGCGCGACGCCTCCCGACCGTGCCCCGGTCATCGAAGCCTTCGAGTACGGGTACGGTCCCGTCCAAGGCACCGCTGCGGTCGGGATTCCAGTTGTCTTCCGGAACGTGGGAACGACGGGACACACGGTCACGTCCCCGGACGGGCTGTTCCATTCCGGGTTCGACCTCGTGCCCGGGTCATCCTACGCGTGGATTCCGGATCGCGCCGGCTCCTTCGCATTCACCTGCATTGTCCATCCGGTGATGCGGGGCGTGGTCGCGGTTGCCGGCGATGTCAAGGATGCGCGGGCGTCCGACGGGAGTCCCATCGGCACCGCCGCCCCACCATGACTCCGGCGCGACGCGCCCGCGGGGGCAGCGCCACGGCGACGGATCGATCCGGCTGCGCAGATCGGCAGCGCGGCGTGCGCGTGGGCGGCGCGACGCGCGCGGAAGCCATCGGTCGCCCACGGCCGAGCGGCGATCCCGCCACCGGGCCTTTACCACCATACTGTTGACATGCATCGGTCCGCCGCGGGACCCCCGGCACGAAAGGGCAAGACTTCACTACCCCCGGCCCACCTGCCCGGTCATCATGCGGCGCCTTGTCCTCACCCTCTTCGCCCTCCTGATTGCAGGATGCGTCGACCCGGAAGCCGCATCCGGCACCGGGAGCGATGCGGGTACGGACCGCGCGGCCGCGGCGTTCCCGTGGCCGGACCCCATCGAGGATTTCCACGACCATTCGAATGCGACGGAGCACGCGCGGTGGACGCCCACCATGGAACGCCTCGGATACCACCCGCTCGGCCCCGACGGGATGCCGTACAACTACGTGGGGGAAATCACCGCGTGGGAGGATTACGCGTTCGTTGCCATCGAAGGCGGTGCAAGCTTCGGGGAACCGAGCGGCTTCGTCGTCCTCGACATCTCGGACCCGCGGAATCCGGAAGTCCTCGCCCGTGCGTCGGCGCCATTCGCCACGGCCCACGACATCAAGGTCGACCCCACCGGGAACTGGCTGTACCAAGGGTCCCAGGCGTGGTACAACCGCCCCATCATCGACGGGTCCCGGCCCCTGGAGGTCGCCGACCAGAACGGCGTCCTCGTGTGGGACGTCCGGGACAAGGCCGCTCCGCGACCCGTGTCCTTCTCGCAGGTGCCGCCGAACGGCTGCCACATGGTGTCGGTCGCCGTGCTCGACGGTGAGACGTTCGTCTACTGCGCGACCAACGAGTACTACCTGCGCATATTGAAGGCGGTGGACGGTCCCCGCGGCCGGGAACTCGTCACCGTGGGATCCTTCATCCCGGAAACGGAGCGGAATCCCGCAACCCGCGCACCCGGTCCCCACGACATGACGTTCCAGATGGACCCGCTGACGGGCGAGCCGATCCTCGTGGTATCGTATGTGAACAACGGCGTGTACCTGCTCTCCCTCAAGGACCCCGCGAATCCGCAGCAACTCGGGAACTGGGCCGGGGAGGGCGCACGCCACTGGCATGGCCAGACCCACAGCGCCATGGCGTACGCGGTCGGTGACCGACGCATCATCGTGCTCACACCGGAACTGTACAGCGAGGAGGTTCCCGCCCTCCACTTCCTCGATGCCACGGACCCCGCCCGCATGACCCTCGTCACCGAGTGGACGGCGCCGGGGGATCACGGTGCGGGAGGGTTCAAGCTCACGACGCACCAGATCCAGATCGTGGACGGCCGCCTGTACCTCGCGTACAATCATGCCGGCGTCTGGGTCCTCGATGTGGGCACCGAGGAATCCCTTGCCGAGCCCCGGGTCCTCGGCTACTACCTGCCCCATGAACAGCCATGGCCGGCGGACGATCCCACCCGGAATTCGCCGTTCGTGTGGGACGTCGTCGTCCACCGCGGCGTCATCCTCGCGAGTGACCGGCAGACCGGATTCTTCACCCTGCACTTCGAAGGGGATGCGTTCGAGGATGCGGTGTCGAGTTTTGCGTAGGGGCGAACCCGGTCGTCCCGGGCGCGTTCATCGCGTGGTCTCGTTCGAGGACCTGCCGGTCCCGTGCACACGAACGCATAAATGGCTCCCGACCCGCTTCGTGGGTTGGAGGCTGCTAGCAGGATGGACCGGAGAGGGAAACCCTTGCCCCCTGCATCCAGCCGCATGCAGCGACATCCCGTCCCGAACCGCGCCCACATCCGGCCCATCGCGACCGTCGTCATCCTCGGCCTGCTCTTGATTCCACTTGCCGCGCTTCCCATGCCAGCGACGGCGGCGGCGTCCGGGCCGGACGCGATCGCAATCGTCCATGTGGAACCGTTCCGCGTCGGGGATCGGATCACCTACGCGGGGGCCACGTCGGCACCCGGCACCGAAGTTCTCGTGGTCGTGTCGGGTCCCGGTGTGGCCCGTGACGCATGGGGCCGGGAACAATCCGTCGAATCGTATGCATGGGCCGCCTATTCCGAGGGAAGCATCAGTCGAGCCTACGCGTGCCACTTCACGCCCGGCACGACCCACGTCGTCCGCCGCGACATCATGGATTCCGCAGACGGCAAGAACGGGAAACCGGGCCGCGACATCGGCGGGACCCAGGTGTTTCCCGTGCGCATCACCGATTGGGACTACGCGCCCATCGCGGATTTTCCCGGCGACTGCATGATCGCCTATCGGGGATGGAGCCCCCTTGCAGGTGCCACGCTGCGCGAAGGGGATGAGGTTCCTGCTGGGCAACTGTATCCGGGGGCGGTGGATCATCTTACCGCGAACCGGTCCCTCCCGGCCGCTGCCGTCCGGGTTCATGACCGCGCGGCGCTCGCCCTTCGATTCGTGGAGAATCCGCCCGACGATGCGGAGGCGCCGGACGCGCCCGGGGCGCGATATGTCCGCACCTTCACCGTGGCTGACGGCCTTCCGGGAATCGCGTCCGAAACCCGGGGCTGGATCGATGGCAACGGGACGGTGCTGACGTCGTTCAGCGAGTACGGAATGGTCGGATACGCGGTCGGTTCGGGCCCCGTGGTCCGGACCGGGGTCGCGGAGGGCGTCGGGACGGGCATGGCCGACATCGCGCGCGACGGCATCGATGCCATGGCGCCGGACACGGAAGGTCTTGGAATCTCCTTCCCGTTCGAGGAGGCCTACCGCGTGCTGGATCAGGACCCGTTGATCAACCTCCGGGGATTCCTGGAGTCGCATCCGGATGCCGTCCTGACGCAAGCCACCTACGACCGCTACATGCAGGTCAAGATACCGCCAAGGGGAACGGTGAACCCCGAAGACGTTCCCGAATCGGATGGCGGATGGCAACTCACCTACCGGGACACCCAGGACTCCCTCACCGTCCAAACGGTCCGTATGCGGGGCGTGCGTACCCCCCTTGGCCCAGTGACGGATCCGTCCGGTGAAGGCAAGGCGTATGACAACGATGTGATCGACCGGACCTATGTCGCCCTGCCCCTGCCGGCGCCGGCAACGGTTGCCACCGGCGCCGCGCTGGTCGAGGTGGCACGCGGCCACGGCGTCTCGGTCGACCTTGTGGAATCCTACAGCCGGGTCCTCGGCGTCGTCGAGGACGAGGCCGGATCCTACGAGACCCGCATCACGTACGCCATCAGCGACATCGCAGTCGGCAACGAAGCCGGCGAGAACGGCCGTGC
>JBFILE010000226.1:0-6406 GCA_041599855.1 Thermoplasmatota archaeon | reverse complement strand
GGATTCCACAGCTGCATCCTGAAAACGGATGGGAACGTGGAATGCCAGGGCTACAACGCCGACGGGCGTGCCGCGCCCTATGGGGGTGGTGATGCGGCGGGCGTCGCCGCGGGCAGGACCCACACGTGCATCCTCACGACGGCCGGGAACGTGGACTGTTACGGAACCAACAACTACGGGCAGGCGGCGGATTATGGCGGCGGCGATGCCACCCAGGTGGTCGCCGGCCAATACCACAATTGCATCCTGACGACAAGCGGGAACGTGGACTGCTGGGGCTACAACACGGACGGACGTGCCGATGACTACACGGGCGGCGACGCCCAACAGGTCATCGCCGGCGGGTACCACACGTGCATCCTGAAGACGAACGGGAACGTGGACTGCTACGGAAGCGACAACTTCGGGCAGGCCGCGGATTACGATCCCCGCCCTGCCGTGGAGGCCACAGGTCCCAATGGCGCGACGGTCACGTGGCCCGCGACGACATGGACCGATGCCGGGGCCGGGACCGGCACCGCCACGTGCGACCGCGCAAGCGGCGAGACGTTCGCAATCGGCACCACCACGGTGACGTGCACCGCCGACGATGGCCGGGGCAACACGGCAACCCGAACGTTCCCCGTCACCGTCCGGGACACCACCGCACCCGTCCTTGAAGGACATGACCGCACCGTTGAGGCCACGGGCCCGGGCGGCGCGACCGCGAAGACCGCATGGACGGACGCGGCGGACGGAACCAGCACCACCGCGGACTGTACGCCGTCCACGGTCACCGTGGGCACTTCCGCCAGCGTCACGTGCACAGCCACCGACACCCACGGGAACGCCGGAAACGCGACATTCACCCTCACCGTCCAGGACACGACCGCTCCCCGCATCCACGCGGGCGTGAAAGGCGTCGCCACGGGCCTTGCCCACACCTGTATCCTGACCACCGATGGCAACGTGGACTGCTGGGGCAGCAACGCCGAAGGGCAGACCGCGGCATATATCGGGAGCGACGCCCGGGAGGTCGAGGCCCCTGCCGGTGGGAGCCACACATGCATCATGACGACAAGCGGGAACGTGGACTGCTGGGGCGACAACGGCTACGGGCAGTCCGCCGACTATGCCGGCGGCGACGCAACACAAGTCGCAGCCGGGACGGATCACACGTGCATCCTGAAGACCAACGGGACCGTGGCGTGCCAGGGCCGCGACACCCACGGGCAGGCGGCCAATCACACGAGCGGTGATGCGACGCAGATTGCTGCCGGCGGTTCCCACACGTGCATCCTGACGACGGACGGGAACGTCGACTGCCAGGGACTGGACACGGACGGGCAGGCAACCGACTACACAGGAGGTGATGCAACACAGGTCGCGGCCGGCAACCTGCACACGTGCATCCTGAAGTCGGACGGGAACGTGGAATGCCAAGGCGCCACCAGCGACGGGCAGGCAGTGGACTACACGGGTGGCGACGCAACACAGGTCACCGCCGGATCCATGCACACCTGCATCCGAAAGACCGACGGGAACGTGCAATGCTGGGGCCTCGATGATGACGGTCAGGCAACGGATTACGCCGGCGGGGATGCCACGGACATCGCCACCGGTGGGTACCATACCTGCATCACGAGGACCAACGGGACCGTGGACTGCCAAGGCCGCAACACCGACGGGCAAGCTGCGGACCACGATCCCCGACCGACCGTCGAGGCGACGGGGCCGAGCGGCGCCGCCGTCACGTGGCACCCCACGACGTGGACGGACATCGTGGACGGAACCGGCACCGCCACCTGCGACCGCGCAAGCGGCGAAACCTTCGCCATCGGGAGTGCTGTTTTGACGTGCACGGCGGTCGACGCCCTGGGCAACAGCGCGACCGGGTCGTTCACCGTCACCGTGCAGGATACGACTGCGCCCGCCATCGTGCAGGCCGATCTGACGTGGGAGGCAAGAAATGCAAGCGGCGCAGTCGTGGCCTTCACGCCGACTGCGACCGATATGGTGGATGGGAGCCGTTCCGTGACGTGCGCGCCCACCAGCGGGACCCCATTCAGCATGGGAACGCACGCGGTTGCGTGCACGGCCGAAGACACCCGCGGGAACAGCGCGAGTCACTCCTTCACCATCACCGTGCAGGATACGACACCCCCCCGCATCCACGCGGGGTCGAAGGATGCCGCCGCCGGTGCGTACCATACGTGCATCCTCACGACGGAGGGGAACCTGGACTGCCAGGGCCACAATTCCTACTCGCAGGCGGACGATTACACGGGTGGCGACGTGACGCAGGTCGCCACAGGCGGATTCCACACGTGCATCGTGACAACTGTCGGGAATGTCGAGTGCTGGGGCTACAACGACTTCGGACAGGTGGCGGACTACGTCGGGGGCGATGCCCGACAGGTGGGCACCGGCACCTACCACACCTGCACCCTGAAGACGAACGGAACCGTCGAGTGCTGGGGCCGCGACATCTACGGACAGGCCGCGGACCATGCCGGCGGGGACGCCACCCGGGTCGTTGCCGGCAATTACCACACGTGCATCCTCACGACAGGCGGGAACACGGAGTGCTGGGGCCACAACGGACACGGGCAGGCGGAGGATTATGTGGGCGGCGATGCCACGAATATCACCGCCGGGGCACTCCACACGTGCATCCTGAAGACGAACGGGACCGTGGATTGCAGGGGATTCGACGATGACGGGCGCGCCACCGATTACACGGGCGGCGATGCCACCCACGTCGCGACCGGCGCGTACCACACGTGCATCCTGAAGACGAATGGAACCGTGGCCTGCCAGGGGCAGGACGACCATGGTCAGGCCGCGGACTACACGGGCGGCGACGCGACACACGTCACTGCCGGGTACGACCACACGTGCATCGTGAAGACGACCGGGAACATGACCTGCTGGGGGAGCAACGCCAACGGGCAGGCGGCCGACCACACGCCCCACCCCCCTGTTGAAGCGACGGGGCCGACCGGCGCCACCGTCACCCTGCTCCCGACGACGTGGACGGACGCCGTCGCGGGAAGCGGCACGGCGACGTGCGACGGCGCAAGCGGCGAAACCTACGCCATCGGCACCACCTCGGTGACGTGCTCCGCGACCGATACCCAAGGCCTCACGACGACCGCGACATTCCCCGTCATCGTGCGGGACACCACCGCACCCAGCCTTGAGGGACATGACCGCACCGTGGAGGCAACGGGCCCGAGCGGCGAAACGACGGACACCGCCTGGACCGACACCGTGGACGGAAGCGGCACCACCACCGACTGCACGCCCTCGTCCGTGGCCGTGGGTGCTTCTGCCAGCGTCAGCTGCACCTACACGGACACCAACGGCAACACCGGAAGCACATCGTTCAGCTTCACCGTGCAGGACACGACACCCCCCACCATCACACAGGCCAACGTGACGGAGGAGGCCACGGGTGCAGGCGGCGCCACGG
Organism: Thermoplasmatota archaeon; assembly: GCA_041599855.1. GTDB lineage: Archaea > Thermoplasmatota > SW-10-69-26 > JACQPN01 > JAJPHT01 > JBFILE01. The sequence continues at coordinate 2,952 of JBFILE010000226.1, read as the reverse complement.
CGACCTTCGCCCCCACCGCAACGGACACGGTCGACGGATCCATCAGCCCCACCTGCAGCGCCACAAGCGGCTCAACATTCGCGATCGGCACCCACACCATCGCGTGCACCGCCGAAGACGCGAGCGGAAACAACGCCACCCACAATTTCACCATCACGGTCCAGGACACCACACCCCCCACCATCACGCAGAGCGACCTCACCTCCGAAGCCACAAGCGCAAGCGGCGCCACGGTCACCTTCGCCCCCACCGCAACCGACCTCGTGGACGGATCACTCACCGCCACATGCACCCCCGCAAGCGGGACCACATTCACCATCGGTAGCCACACCATCGCGTGCACCGCCGAGGACGCCCATGGAAACAGTGCAAGCCACACGTTCACCATCACGGTGGAGGACACGACACCTCCCGCCATCACGCAGAGCGACCTCACCTCCGAAGCCACAGGCGCAAGCGGCGCGAGCGTCACCTTCACACCCACCGCAACCGACCTCGTGGACGGATCACTCACCGCCACGTGCACCCCCGCAGGCGGCACCACATTCGCCATCGGAACCCACACCGTGACGTGCACCGCCGAAGACGCCCACGGAAACAGCGCGAGCCACACCTTCACCATCACCGTCCAGGACACCACGCCCCCGACCATCACACAAGTCGACCTGACCTCCGAAGCCACAGGCGCCAGCGGCGCTGCGGTCACCTTCACACCCACCGCAACCGACCTCGTGGACGGATCACTCACCGCCACCTGCGCCCCCGCAGGCGGCACCACATTCGCCATCGGAACCCACACCGTGACGTGCACCGCCGAAGACGCCCACGGAAACAGCGCGAGCCACACGTTCACCATCACCGTGCAGGACACCACGCCCCCTCGCATGTACGCGGGCGTCAAGGAGATTGCAACCGGATTCTACCATGCCTGTTTCCTCACGACCGAAGGAAACGCAGCGTGCCAGGGATGGGACCACGCCGGGCAGGACGAGGATTACAACGGCGGCGACGCCGCGGCCGTGACCGCCGGCCGGCTGCATTCGTGCGTCCTGAAGGACGACGGGAATGTGGACTGCTGGGGCTACGACGCCTACGGGCAGGCCGCAGACTACACGGGAGGCGACGCCGCAGCCGTTGACGCCGGAGGCTACACCACGTGCGTCCTCACGACGAGCGGGAACGTCGAATGCTGGGGCCGCAACAACCTGGGACAGGCGGCGTCCTACACAGGAGGCGACGCCGTCGCATTGTCCGTGGGCGGGAGCAAGGCCTGTGTCCTGACATCGGACGGCAACGTCGACTGCTGGGGCGGGTACGGGTTCGTCGGCCACGCGGGTGGCGAAGCCGTCGCAGTCAGCGGCGGCTTCAGCCACACCTGCATCCTCACCTCCGATGGCAACGTCGACTGCGAGGGGACCAACGGCGACGGGCAGGCGGCGGACTACACGGGCGGGTTTGCCACGGCCGTCGCCGCCGGGGGGTACCATACGTGCATCCTCACGACAGGCGGGAACGTCGAATGCTGGGGCCGCAACACGAACGGGGAAGCCGTCGATTACACCGGTGGCGATGCGACCGCCATCGACGCTGCAGGAGAGTTCACATGCATCCTGAAGACCGATGGCACCGTCGACTGCCAAGGCTTCAATTCCAACGGGCAGTCGGAGGATTACACGCCGCGCCCGCCTGTCGAGGCCACGAGCCCGAGCAGCACCGCGGTCACATGGCTGCCCACGACATGGACGGACACGGTGGACGGGAGCGGCACCGCCTCGTGCACGCCTTCGAGCGGCAGCGCGTTCGCGGTCGGAACCCACAGCGTCACCTGCACGCAAACGGATGCGGCCGGGAACACGGGAACCACCACATTCACCGTCACGGTGCAGGATACGACAGCCCCCGTGGTCGCGTCGCGCGATGACGTCACGGCGCAAGCCACCGGCCCGGGCGGTGCGGCCGTCACGTTCGCGGCGCCGGCATGGACGGACGCGGTGGACGGGGACGGCACCGCCACCTGCACGCCCGCAACCGGAAGCACATTCCCCGTGGGAACCACGACCGTCACATGCACCCATACCGACACCCACGGCAACTCGGGGAGCACCACGTTCACGGTCACGGTGACGGATGCCCCGAACGCGGCATCCCTGCAGACGTGGGCCACGCGCAGTGATCCGCACCCCACCGAGAGCGGTGTCCGCCTCATGACCCGGGAAGCGGGCGGCACGGACACATGGATCACGGGTCCGCCGTTCACGTTTGTCGCGGAGTACGCGGCGCAGGCGGCCGTCGCATTCGGCGCAGGCGCATGGGGCGTCGACCTGAGCGTGAAGGGAACGCTGGACGGCGTCACCGTGGCCCTCGGCTCATGGGACCCGGCAACGGACACCTTCACGAGCGCGGTCGAGCAAACGGATGCCACGGGCAGTACCGGCACCTCCACCCGGAGCCTCGGCGTGGACGCCCCCGCGTTCACCGTGCCCGAGGGCCACTACCTCGCCATGCGCGTGGGACTCGACGAGGCCGCGGGCGCCGACCCCGGGGACCCGGCATCCATGATGGCCGGCCCCAGCGCCACGGCGGCTGCGCCCCCGACGAATCCTTCGTACCCGACACCCGAAGTGGGGACGCTCGTGCTCCTCGCGGTGGGTCTCCTGGGCGTGGTCGCGGTGCAGCGCCGGCGACGGAAGTGACGCGCCCCCCGTTGATCATCCGCCGCCGGGGCGCGAAGCCCCGGCGGACGGGAACCCCCGGTTGCGAAAAAAAGGACGACAAGAACAACTCGTTCGCTTCGCGTTTCTTCTGTTGCCCCGCGAGGTTGCACACGCTTCGTCTCGAAAAAGCGGACACGTTGGAATCGTGCAGTTGGCGCTCCCGGAACGGTAAAGGCGGCTTCGCACATGGAACAGGCGAGGCTCCCCCACTTGTTTTCCCATTCCCTGCGATGGCCCT
>JBFILE010000225.1:0-6413 GCA_041599855.1 Thermoplasmatota archaeon | reverse complement strand
GCGAACCTGACCCAGTTCCGGATCATGAGGAGGCCGGCGGTGCTGCTTTTCTCGGGGTGGAACTGGGTCGCGTACACGTTGCCCTTGCGCACGACGGCGCTGAAGCTCCGCCCGTACGTGGACGTGGCAAGGGTGACGCTTTCCCGGGGCTCGGGCGCGAAGGTGTTCACGAAGTACACGTGGGTGCCTTCGTCGAGGCCGGCGAACAGGGGGTCGTTCCGGAAGGCGAGGACGTTCCAGCCGATCTGGGGGAGTTTCTCGTGCTGGAGGCGCTTCACTTCGCCGCGGATCCACCCGAGTCCGGCGCCGGGTCCTTCCTCGCTGGATTCGAACAGGAGTTGCATGCCGACGCAGACGCCGAGGACGGGGGTGCCGCGTTCGAACACCCGCTGCAGGACACCGCGGTACGGTTCCACCTGTTTCGCGGCTTCCTGGAATGCGCCGACACCGGGCAGGACAAGTGCCGCTGCGCCTTCAACCACGGTCGGGTCCGTCGTCACGGTCACGCGCGCACCATTCTTCTCCAGCGCCTTGCGGATGCTGTGGAGGTTCCCGATGCCGAGGTCGAGGATGACGACTTCGAGCGCCGTCGTGGCGGCGCCCGTCGCATCCCCGGCTGCGGCCCCGTGCGCGGTGCTGTCACCGGTGCCCGCGTCCTCGGCTGAACCGACCTGCGTCACGTGCGGACCTCCGGGAGTGCGTCGTCGAGGGCCCTGAAGAACGTGTCCATCTTGTCCTTCGGACCCACGCTCACGCGCAGGTAGGGTGCGAGGGCGCCGCCGAAGTCGCGCACATGCACCCCGCGGGCCCCGAGCGCGGTTGCGAGTTGCGCCGCGTCCACGGGCGGTTTCGTCAGGATGAAGTTCGCGCTGGAGGGGTACACGGTGAATCCCCGGGATTCCAGCCCCTTCGTGAGGCCGGGGCGCTCGCGGGCGACACCGGCCACGGTTGCCTTCAGGAATGTGTCGTCGCGGAGGGCGTGGATGCCCACGCGCTCACTGACGACGTTCAGCTTGAAGGGGCCGCGGACCTTCGCGACTTCCTGTGCGAGTCCCGCCTGCGCCGCCATGAAGCCGATGCGGAACCCGGCGAGGCCATGTGCTTTGGACAGGGTCCGGAGGACGATGAGGTTGGGGTATTCGCTCACGAGGGGCAGGAAGGACGAACCCTCGGGCGCGAACTCGCCGTACGCCTCATCCACGACAACGATGCCGGGCGCATGCTCCACGATGTGGCGCACGTCCGCCGTCGGGAACGTGTTCCCCGTGGGATTGTTCGGGGTGACGATGAAGGTGATGCGGGCGTCCTCCTTCGCGAGGGCTGCCGCATCCAGGTGCCACTCCCGGTCCAGCGGCACGGGTCGGGGCGTGACGCCGTTCACCCGCGCGAACACCGGGATCATGCTGAATGTGGGGTCATGGAACGCGATGGCTTCGCCGGGTTCGCAGAAGGCCCGCATCATCACGTCGATGAGTTCGTTCGAGCCGTTCCCGGTGACGATGCCGGCGGCGTCGATGCCGTAGGCGCGAGCTGCCTCCTCCCGGAAATCGACGGAGGTCAGGCTCGGGTAGTTCCAGAGGTCGTCCACCCGTTCTGCCGCGTCGGCGAGGCCTTTGGCGATGGCCGGGTTCGTGCCGAAGAGGTTCGCATTGTTCGCGAGGTTCAGCCCGCCGACGTGCTCCTCATCGTAGGCCCGGAGGTCGCGGATGCTCCGCCTACGGTAGGCTTCGAAATCCGGGAACGGGTCCGGGGCCGGGGCACTCATCGGCGCAGCCTCCGGGCATCGGCGGCGTGCGCATGACCGTGGAGTCCTTCCGCGCGAGCGATGGCCGATACCGTGGGGGCGAGGCGCCCGGCGGCTTCCCTCGTGGCGCGCGTGTGGGTGGGGGCGCGCACGAAGTCGTCCACGCTGAGGCCGCTGGTGGCGCGTGCGAGGCCGGCCGTGGGGAGCACGTGGTTGGGGCCGGCAGCATAATCGCCGAACGCGACGGGCGTCCAGGGCCCGAGGAATGCGCTCCCGTAGTTCGAGAGGTTCTCGAGGTCCGCTTCCGGGTCCTCCGTGAGGATGACGACGTGCTCGGGTGCATACTCGTCCGCGAAGGCGAGGGCTTCGCCGAGGGTGTCGGTGGTGATGATGGCGCCGCGGCGCTCCAACGACCGCTCGATGATGTCCCGTCGCGGCTCATCGTTGACGATGGCGTCCAGGTGCTCCTGGACGGCGGCTGCGACCGCCGGGCTCGGGGTGACGAGGCAGACCGCGGTGTCGGGGTCGTGCTCCGCCTGCGCCGCGAGTTCCCGGGCCGCCGCCTGCGCGAGGGCGTCCATGGATTCGGCTCCGCCTTCGTCGGCTATGACGAGGACTTCGCTCGGGCCCGCGGGGGCGTCGGTTGCGACATGGGCGCTCGCGAGGAGTTTTGCCGCGGTCACGAACACGTTCCCGGGGCCGACGATCTTGTCCACGCGGGCCACGCTCTCCGTGCCGTATGCGAGGGCGAAGATGGCCTGCGCGCCGCCCACGGGGATCAGCCGATCCGCCCCCGCAATGGCGCATGCGGCGAGGCTCGCGTCATCGACCTTGCCGGTGTCGCGATCGGGCGGCGTGCATACGGTGACATCGGGCACGCCGGCTGCCTTGGCGGCGGTCACGGTCATGATGACGGTGCTCGGGTAGCGGGCGCGGCCACCGGGCACGTAGCACCCCACCCGGTTCAAGGGGATGTAGCGCCGGCCCGCCATGAGCCCGGGCTGCACTTCGACGTCGAGGCGTTCGCGGCGTTGCGCTTCGTGGAACTTGAGGACGTTCGCGTGGGCCATTTCGAGGGCTTCTCGCAGGTCGTCGGGGATCCGGGCGAGGGCAGCCGCCATGTCCCCCTGCGTGTGGACGAGCGTGTCGAGACGGACGCCGTCGAAGCGGTGGGTGAACTCCTTGAGGGCTGCATCCCCTTTCGCCCGCACCTCATCGCGCACGGGGGCAATCTCGGCAAGGACCCGCTGCACGTCGGTCGCGCTGCGTTCGACGATGGCGCGGCGGGCGTCCGCATCAAGCGCCTGCAGGGTGCCCACGTACCGGATCCGCGGACCGTTCGTTGTCGTCATGGCATGAGCCTCTCGATGGGGAGCACAAGGATGCCCGTCGCTCCGATGCGCTTCAACTGGTTCACGGTTTCGTAGAGTGCGCCCTCGTCCACGACGGCGTGGGCCGCAACCATGGTGTCGCTCGTCTTCGTGGCATCCTTCCCGTCCATGACCTCCATGATGGTGGGGCCCTGGATGCCGGGCAGGATGACACGGACCTCGTCGAGGCGGGCGCGGGGCACGTTCGCCATCAGGTAGCGCTTTCCGCGGGCGCGGACGACGCTGTCGAGGCTGAACCGGAGGTTGTCGATCTCGCGCTTCGTGGCCGCATCCGCCATGGCGGACCGGTTCGCGACAAGGCGCGCCGTGGACACGAGGATCGTCTCCACCTCGCGCAGGTGGTTCATCTTCAACGTGGACCCGCTCGACGTGAGGTCCACGATGTAGTCGGCCACCCCGATCTGGGGCGTGATCTCCGCGGCTCCGGAGACTTCGACCACGTCGACCTCGTTCCCGAGGTCCCGGAAGAAGTCGCGGGTGGCGCGGGGGAAACTCGTGGCGATGCGGGCGCCCTGCTCCACTTCCTTGGCGCTCTGGATGGCCGCATTCTCGGGGGCGGCAAGGACGAGGCGGCAGTACCCGAAGCCGAGGTCCATGATCTCCTGCACGTCCTTTGCGGAATCCGTGACCACGTCGTGGCCCGTGATTCCGAGGTGAGCGACGCCGTCCTGCACGAATTCCGGAATGTCCTGTGCGCGGACGAACAGGATGACGAATTGGCCGTCGAGGGCGGTCGCGAAGAGCTGCCGCTCGCGGGCATGCTCGAGTTTCAGGCCGGCACGTCGCAGAAGGTCGACAGCGGAATCACTCAGGCGACCCTTGTTCGGGATCGCGATCTTCAGGGGCATCATGACGGGACTGACTCCGAGGGGACACGCGGCGCGTGGGCACGCGGCCCGGTCCGTTCACGTCGCGAGGGTATTTGAACGTTGTACCATCGGGCGCGGGCAGGCAGCCCCGGAGGAATGGCGGTTGCGCGCCGCATCCTCGCCTGCTTTTTGACGGAGGCCATGTGCCATGCGGGCGCCTCGGTGAAGACGTTGCCGTCATCACCGTCGGAACGACCCGTCCATGAACCGCCCGAATCCGGGCTTGCCGACGACCACCCCATCCTCGACCACCTGCTGGCCGCGTACGAAGACCTGCTCGGGGAACACGGCATCCAGGCCGGCGAATGGCGTCCAGCCGCACCGGGAGTGCATCTTCCGCGCGTCAATGGGCTCCGCCTTGTCGAGGTCAAGGACGATCACGTCGGCGTCGTAGCCGGCTTCGATGCGCCCCTTCTGGAGACCGAACAGGCGGGCGGGCGTTTCGCAGCAGGCATCCTGCACGCGGGTGAGGAGGATGCGCTGGTCCAGGACGGCGCCCAGCATGAGGGGGAGCATGGTCTCGACGCCGGGGACACCGGCGGGCGTCTTCACGACGCCTTGCCCCTTCTCGTCCATGAGGTGGGGTGCGTGGTCGCTTGCGACACAGTCCACGTGTCCTTCGATGAGGCCTTGGAAGAGGAGGTCGCGGTCCGTGGTTTCCCGGAGCGGCGGATTCATCTTCAGGACGCCGCCGCGCTCGGCGAGGTCGTCCCGGGTGAAGAGGAGGTGGTGCGGAGTGGCATCGCAGGTGACGCCGCTCTCCTTCACGAGGGCGAGGCCTTCCGATGTGGAGAGGTGGGTGACGTGGAGACGCGTGCGCGGCGGGCGCGGGAGGTCGAGGATCTTCTTGATGCTCGTGGTTTCGCAGGCGGGCGGGCGGCTCGTGGAATGGCTGAGCCAGTCGCCCGTGGGCGCTTCGCCGCCGTGGGCTTCGAGACAGTGCTGGTCCTCCGCGTGGAAAGCCACGGTCTTCCCGTGCTCGCCGGCCACGCGGACGCCGGCTGCGACACGTTCCATGTCGGTGGCAAGGAGTCGTCCCGTGGTGGCTCCGAGGTACACCTTGACCGCGGTTGCGTGGGGGATGACTTCGAGGCACGTCGGGTCGTCGGTGAGGCCCGCGTAGAGGCCGTAGTCGACGACGGCTTTCCCGTCGGCGATGGCGCGCTTCGCCTCGAACGCTTCACGGGTGATCGTGGCAGGGTTCGTGTTCGGCATGTCGAGGACGGCGGTGACGCCGCCCGCGGCAGCCGCGGTCGTGCCGGTGCGGAAGTCCTCCTTGGCGGTGAATCCCGGGTCGCGGAAGTGGACGTGGATGTCGACGGCTCCGGGGAAGAGGAGTTTCTCGTCGAAGTCGAGGACCTCGTCGCCTTCGAGGTGCCGTGACACCGAGGTGATGCGGCCGTCGTCGATGCCGATGGAGGCGCGTGCGAGGACGTCCCCGCGTAGGATGCGGCCCTTCATGACGAGTTGGTGGCGGGTCACTTGCGGTGCGCTCCCTGGCAAGGCGCCGGTAGCGCAAGCGCGGATTAAGGGTTTGGGACGGTGAGGGAAGATCCATCGCCGTGGAACCGGTCAAGGAGCGGTACGCGAGCCGTCACGAAACCATTTAGGCCACGTTCGTTCGTGCCACGGCACACCCTGTCAGGCACGGATGCGGTTGCATCGCCCCAGGGAGGCGGGTCGGCGGGGAACCGCGGACCCCCGGAAGAGGTCGAACTAGATGCGTGTACTCATCATTGCGCTCGCCTTCGGAATCCTCGCCGTCGGAGCCATCGTGCCCACGGCGGAAGCGGGGCCCGGGAGCGGCGCCACGTGCAGGATCCATGACGAGAAAGTGACGACGATCGCCCTGTCGGACGGCCCGTCCATCGACGTGTCGAAGCCGACGCTGGAATGCTATTATTGAGGACGTGAACCAATGAAGACCATTGCCATCGCAGTCATCGTGGGCCTTGCCGCCCTTGGAGCCGTTGCGGGTGTTGTGGAAGCCGGGCCCCCGGGCGACGGATTCGGCACCTGCCACCTGGAAGACGAGACCGTCGGGTACGTGACCCTGCCGGATGGATCGGAGCAGCCGGTCACGAAGCCGACGCTCGTCTGCTACTGGTGAGCGGGAGCAGCCCCCAAGGGCCTTGACCAACGCGCCGGCCCGGGACCCCGGGCCGGGCCTTTCTTTTTTCTCTGAAAGTCGGCCACCGATAGCCGGGGGCCTCAACCAGGATTTCGCGGGGTTCCCTCGCCACTCCCGGTCCGCGGGGGCCTCGCGCGTCTCAGTGCTGGTGAGGCCTGTGGTCCGGGGGCTGGTGCTTGTGCTCGTGCTGGTGCTCGTGCTGGTGCTCGTGCTGGTGCTCGTGCTGGTGCTCGTGCTGGTGCTGGTGCTCGTGCTGGTGCTGGTGCTGGTGCTGGTGC
>JBFILE010000224.1:0-6431 GCA_041599855.1 Thermoplasmatota archaeon | reverse complement strand
GCCATCACCCCGGCGTCCGGCTTCGTGACCCCGATGAGCGCTCTCCTCCTCGGCCTTGCAGCCGGCGTCATCTGCTACGCTGCCGTGAGCGTCCTGAAGGACGTCTTCCACCTGGATGACAGCCTCGACGCGTTCGGCGTCCATGGCGTCGGCGGCATCGTGGGCGCACTCGGAACGGGCCTCCTCGCGACGGTTGCCGTGAACGCCGGCGGCGGAACAGGACTCTTCGCAACGGACGCCGGCACCCTTGCGTACAACGCAGGCGGCATGAGCCTCGTGGTGGACCAGTTCATCGCGGTGGCCATCACGGCCGCGTACGCATTCGTCGTGACCCTCGGCATCCTGTTCGTGACGGACCGGCTCGTGGGCCTGCGCGTCCGCGTGTCCGAGGCGCATGAGGACGTGGGCCTCGATGTCGCGGTCCATGGGGAGGTCGCGTACGACGTCACCGGAGATCGTGGACCGTCGGTGCCGGCGCGGGACGTGGACCCGGCCGTCATGATGGCGACGGGATCCGTGCTGCCGGCGAAGAAACGTTGAATGACCATGATCGAGGAATGCCCGACGGGGCGACACGACACCAAACTGTCGGGCCATTCCTCCTTGCTTTCCCCCCACCGTGTCCCTTCCCCCGCTGAACCCTCGGCAACGAGGGATGCGGGAAGGCGACCGGACGATCGCCGGCCACTCCCCGATCTGTAAGGCTTGACTGATCGCAGCAGGGAATGATCCGATCGATGAACCTGCCCGGGTCGCGAGTGGTACGGCCCGGCACCCCCTGCTTTCTTCTTGTTTCCTGGTGCAGCCGGGATCGCCCCGTCCCTCTCCGTGCCGTGCGTCCCCGTCGGCCCAACATATGGTCGTCGGAAACAGGGGCCGGAAGAAGAAGAAGAAGGAGCGGAAGAAGGAAGGCCGGCAGGGGCCCGAAGGAATCGCCCCGCCGGAGCCCGGCATGAACCGGAGCTTGAGAGGTATCGGATCAGGCGAGGCTGATGCACGGCAGGGGTCGGAGCAACTGCTCAAGGATCGTGCCGCAGGTGGTGGCTGGAGGTAGCCCGGGTCCTGTGGGTTCGGGTTCGGGTTCGCATAAGCCGAGGGAGTCGTCGGCGGCCAGGTCGTCGCAGTCGGCGGCTTCGGCCGCGGCCGCGGAAGGCACGAAGGCCGCGGCAACGAGGGACGCGAATAGGGCGATCCGTGACAGACGTAGCCGGGATGGGGCGGGGACGCCCTTGCTCGCGGGAACCATGAATCGGTGCTCGGTTGGTTCCCCTATTTAATGGATCGCCGGGACATGGACAGGATTCGGGTGCTGGGACGCACCGGGTCGGGCGTTGGTGGGCCCTGGAATGGCGGCCGGGTGCGCCGTGATGGCACAGCCCCGGTCGAGGTCGCCGGTGCCGGGGAGGCGGGGGTGACCAACTCGCTGCGCTCGCGGGGCCTCTCCTCGGCAGCCATGGAAGAGCAGAAGCAGGCAGCGCTCGCCGCGACGGGAGCCTATCCGGTCGGCACCTGACCGGACCTGCTGTCAGCATCGCCTGCGCTGGCCGGGTGAACAGGATTCGGGAAAGAACAGGAAAGGTGTGTGCCTCCATGCCTCGTCCGTCGGAAAGCGAACCGGAAATACGACGGACGAGGCAGGTGGCGACTCTTCGGGGGGAAGAGCATTCTCCTTCGCGGCCGGAGCCGCTTGAGTGATCGTTCCCGCGTGCGGTATATGACCGGTGTTGAACACGCGACGTCCAAGGCCGCTTCGCTTCCCTTTTTCGCCCAGCGATTGCGGAGCGGCCTGCCGCGCGGCCGATCCTTGCCCGTCGCACTCATCGTCCATGGGCGCTGGATCATTGGTGTGATTCCATGGCAGAACTCGATCTGAGGGCCCTGGCCCTCGCAGTCGGCATCCCGTGGGGACTCGGCATGGCGTTGTTCGCGTTGACCGCGCCCTATGGGTGGAATGCCGCATTCGTGGCCGTGATGGCGGAGAGCTACATCGGCTACGGGCCGGGCCCCGTGGGCGCCCTCGTCGGCTTCGTCTGGGGATTCCTCGACGCTGCCATCGGTGCATTCGTCATCGGGTGGCTGTACAAGCGGTTCGCCGACTGGTCGGGCACCCGGGCGCGGGTGCGGTCGGGCCAGGTCCGCCGCGTGTGAAGGACGGTTTCGAAATCCGCGCGTGGATGACGTCGCACAGCCTGTGCTGCCGAGGGGGAAAAGGACGAAAAAAGGGGTCGCGGCGCCGACCCCCGCTCGTGGAAAGCGAACCAGGCGAGACACGAGGGGGGCGGGTGCGCGGGGGGAAGAGCGTTTTCCAAGCTCACGGCCGGAGCCGCTTGATGGCACGTTCCCGTGTGCAGTATATGAAGCGTCTTGCACACCCGTGGTCCGACCCGTCACCCGCCCTCTGGAGCCGCGGCTGTCAGGTCAAGAAACAGGGGACTGGGAAAAAGGGGTCGCGGCGCCGACCCCCGCTCGTGGAAAGCGAACCAGGCGAGACACGAGGGGGGCAGGTGCGCGGGGGAAGAGCGTTTTCCAAGCTCACGGCCGGAGCCGCTTGATGGTACGTTCCCGTGTGCAGTATATGAAGCGTCCTGCACACCCGTGATCCAACGGCTCAATCGCCTCTCGGAACCTCGGTGATGGAGAGGATGTTGCCGTCGGGATCCTTGAGCCACGCGGCCTTCGGTCCACCGGGGCCGAGCTGGGCGATCCCGAGGTCGTTCTGGTCGTAGCCGTCGTAGCGTTCGAAGGCGACACCTTTCGAGGCAAGTTCCCGGACGATGCCTTCGATCCCGGTGACGAACCATCCCATGACGGTGTGGTCTGCGACCGGCGGGTTCTCGCGGGGGTACACGAGAAGGGTGCCGCCTCCTGCGGTTTCGAACATGAGGGGGCCGTCGTCGCTCCTGAGCTTGAGGCCCAACGTGTCCCCGTAGAATTGCTTGGCGCGCGCAAGGTCCGTGGCAACGACGTGCGGCACGAGCGGATGTTCAGCGAGCATGGGGTCGCCCAAGGTCCCCGGACTGCTTGAATCGGTTGTATCCATCGGGACCCCTCGCATGTGCGGGTGCGGAATCCGTACCGACAATCTCCTATGTGCCGCAACCCCATGGGGGCACGTGGCATCGATCGAGGAGTGGTTTGCATCCGGCACGCGTGTGGCGGCACCCGTTCACCTCGGTTTGAGCCCGCACCTGTCGGTCCACATCACGGGGGATTCCGGGCCGTGGACGACGTTCCTCCACGGGTACCCGACGTGCTCGTGGGATTGGGCGCCCGTCCTCGGGCGCCTTCCGCCGGGCCGCCGCCGCCTCACCCTCGACCTCCTGGGGTTCGGGGACAGCGACAAGCCACGCGAGGTGTACAGCCTCTTCGATCAACTCGCCCTCGTGCGGCAGGTGTGGGACGACAATGACGTGGAGGAAACGACCCTCGTCGCCCACGATTACAGTGTGAGCATCGCGCAGGAGATTGTCGCGCAGATGGTGGAGGGCACATGGGACGGCCCGCGGATCCCCCGCATCATCCTCCTGAACGGCGGGCTGTTCTACAGCATCCAGACGCCGCTGCTCATCCAGCGACTCCTGCGCCACCCGTGGGCGGGGCCGCTGGCGACGCGCCTCATCACGCGCCCCACGTTCAACCGATCCTTCCGCCGCGTGTTCGCGCCCGGACACCGCCCGTCCCCCAGCGACCTCGCCTCCCATTGGCGCGGAATCGAGCGTCACGGCGGTCGCACCATCCAGCACCTGTTGTCCCGTTACCATGAGGAGCGTGCGGAGAACGAGGAACGATGGACGCGGGCCCTTGCCCGAAGCCCGGTCCCGCTCACGTTGGTGTGGGGCATGCGGGACCCCGTGAGCGGCGCCCCCATGGTCGCGCACGCACGGGAAGCGGGCATCCGCTTCGATGCGGTCACCTTGGACGACGTGGGCCACTACCCGCAGCTTGAGGTGCCGGGCACGGTCGCGGGCATCCTCGCGCGGCTGGAGGCAGAAGGCGCACGGGACATGGTGGAACCGGTTTCCTGAGGGACCTCGCGTGCCCCGACAAGTCGCCGTGGCACTGGCGACGCCCTGGGCGGCCCCGCCCCTCGCGGCATCGCCCCTCGCGGCATCGCCCCTCGCGGCATCGCCCCTCGCGGCATCGCCGTTATTTCTTCTCCTTCTCCTCGATGAGCTGCTGCGCCCGTTCGAGGTCCGCCCGCTTGCCGGTGCGATCCGCGATCGCAACCGCGTTCTCGATCTCACCGAATGCCATGGTGGGACGGCGGGCGCGGAGCATGGCGGCGCGGCCGCGGAGCTTCCGCGCGGCCTTGCGCACTTCGGCCACGTCATCGACGGGGACGGCCGCGACCTTGGGGACCTGGTACGCGGGAGCCGGGTTCTTCGGGTCCGGGTCGCCTTCGTAGGCGCGGAGGATGATCGGCGGCTCACGGGGCCAGTCGCCGGTTTTCGTGGGCGTGTCCAGGATGCGGCGGAGGGCGTCGTGGCCGTCCACGAGCTGCCCGAAGACGCAATAGTTCCCGTCGAGGTCGCGCTGGGCGCCGTCGCAGAAGTACCACTCGCTCGTCGCCGTGTTGGGCTCGGGGAGGCGCGCCATGCCGAGGGCGCCGTCCACGTGCTTGAGGCCGGAGGTTTCGAGGGGAATCGGCGCGGCGAGGGGCGCCTTGCGGTCGCCCTTGGTGTCGTAGCCGCCGGCTTGGGCGACGAATCCGGAGATGACCCGGTGGAACACGAGGCCCGCGTAGTAGCCGGCGCGCACGTGGTTCAGGAAATTCTGCACCGTGATGGGTGCTGCGTCGGGCGCGAGTTCCACGACCAGGTTTCCGGCTGTGGTCTCAACGGTGACGCGGGGTGCTTCGCCAGCCATGTGGGCCGCATGGGGGTCTCAGCCTTAAACGTGGCGAGAGTGCGACGACCCGTGAAACGGGGAAATCAGGCCGGAATACGGTTGCCCGAGTATGATTAAACCCAACCCCGGTTCTCGGGGGCCGATGCGCGTCACCGCTCCTGCGATCCTTCTTCTTCTCGCCCCCATGTTGGTTTTGGCACCTTTCGGCGCGTCCACGCCGGATGTGGTGACGCAGGCCGCGTGCGAGGGAGCCCCCGCCGCGGAACTCTTCGCGCAATGGGATTCGCAACTGGAGAATCTCGCCTTCGACGGCCTCGGGAACCTGTATGCGACGGACCTTGGCGCAGACCGGCTCGTCCGCTTCGACACGGACGGCGAAGCTACCGTGATCCTTGCCGCGGACGGCGTCCACGGCCTCGTCCGCGGCCCCGACGGCGACCTGTACATGGGTGCGGCGCCCGATGGTTCCGGCGGCGCGACGGGCATGTGGCAGGTGTGGCACATGACGGACCTGACTCCGGGCGCTGCGACCCATGACGTGATCGCGTCCGGGATCGATGTGGCGAACGGGCTCGCGTTCGATGCTGAGGGGAACCTGTACGTGTCGAATCCCTTGGGCACCCGCGCCCCGTACCTCGTGAAGCTCCCGGCCGGCGACCCCGCGGACTGGGCGGAATTCTGGGGCGAGTATGGCCCGAACGGCCTCTGGTACGACGCCGGCGACGACAGCCTCCTCGCCGCCATCACGGCGGACCAGTCGAGCACCATCGTCCGCATCCCCGTCGCGGACCCGGATGCGTGGACCATCGTGGCGGACCTGTCATTCGGCGCCGTCACGTTGCAGCCGGGGGCCCACGCGCCCCGCGGCATCGGCCAGCCCCTCGTGTTCAAGGGCCTCGATGACCTCACCCTCGCGCCGGATGGCCTGATCTACGCGACCGGGCACGTGAGCGGGGAACTCCTGCGGGTGGACCCGGCCGATGGCTCCGCATGCGTCATGGTGAGCGGCCTTGAGGAACCGACCAGTGTGCGCGTCGCCGAAGGATTCGGCGCGTACGATGGCGACCTGTTCGTGACGGACATGGGCGGCGTCGGTGTGACGGCGCTCGCGACACCGGGCGCGGGCGCGGTGTGGCGGGTCCCGATGGACGGGTAGGGTCCGGGATCGGGGCCGGGCGCGGACGCCCCGCCCGAGCCGCTCGATTCTCACGCCACCTTGATCGAGTGGGGCTTGCAGTCGATCACGGGATTATAGCAGGGGTTGTCGCCCTCCAACCCGATGCAAGCGCCGCCATTGTTGACGCCGTTCACGAAGAAGAATACCATGCAATGGGGCTGGGGTTTCGACCCGAATTCACACACGGTCTGGATCACGATGATGCTGTCAGGGTCCGCGTAGCAATCGGGGTTGGCGATGGCCGTCGGCGCCATGACGGCGACTGAGGTGAGCAACAGGATGCTGATGAGGAATGCCTTCATGGAAGGACCCATGGTGTCGGTGATGATGCCATTGTGGGCTCATTCATTTTCTACCGCTGGAGCGCAGATCCGGCGCCCCGGCCGCAACCGTACTTACCCCAGAT
>JBFILE010000223.1:0-6457 GCA_041599855.1 Thermoplasmatota archaeon | reverse complement strand
TCCCCCGCCGCACCCGTCCGGGTCAAGACCCGGATTCTTCCTCGTCGTCCGACTCCGCGGTGTCGTCGGTTTCCTCCACGTCCTCCACATCGTCGTCCGCGTCAGCATCGTCGGCTGTTTCCGCGTCCGGCACGTCCGGGTCCCCTTCGCCGGCATCCTCGGCCGGGGCCGCTGCCGAACCCGGTTCCGTCGGCTCCAGTTCCGCAGCCTCCGCCTGGAGCGCGGCCTGTTCGACTTCCTCCGCGGCCAAGGTCGCAATGACCTGGACGCGATCGTCGTCCTTCAGGCTCATGATGCGGACCCCCTGGGTGTTCCGGCCCATGACCCTCACCGAGCTGACGGGGGTCCGGATGACCATGCCCCGTTCCGTCGAGATGATGACCTCATCCTCGTCCCCGACCTCATGGCAGGCAACGACGGGGCCGTTCCGGGCCGTCGTCTGGATCGTGATGATCCCCTGACCGCCGCGGCCCTGCTTCCGGTACTCCTCGATCTTCGTCCGCTTCCCGTACCCGTTCTCGGTGACCGTGAACAGGGTGCCCTCGGGGTCCTGGATGATGGCGAGGCTCACGACCTCGTCCTTGCTGTCCACGGTCACGCCGCGGACACCGTACGCCGTGCGGCCCATGGAGCGCACATTCGCCTCGTTGAACCGGATGCTCTTCCCGTACGCCTTCGCAAGGACGATCTCGCTCTCCCCCGAGGTGACGCCGACGCCGATGAGGGCGTCGCCGTCCTCGATGCCGCAGGCGATGATGCCGTTGACACGCGGGCGCGAGTAGTCCATGAGCGGCGTCTTCTTGACTTTCCCACGCTTCGTTGCGAAGAACAGGAACTCGTCCTCCGAGAACTCGCGGATCGGGATCGCCGCCTGCACCCGCTCATCCGGCTCAAGACCTTCAAGCAGGTTCACGATGGCCTTGCCCTTGGACTGGCGCGACCCTTCCGGGATGCGGTAGCCCTTGAGCCAGTACACGCGGCCCTTGTTCGTGAAGAACAGGACGTACCGATGGGTCGTGGTGAGGAAGAGGTCCGTGATGAAGTCCTCATCCTTCGTCTGCATGCCCACGAGACCCTTCCCGCCGCGGCCCTGCGCGCGGTACGTGTCGAGGGGCATGCGCTTGATGTACCCGTCCTTCGTGGTCATGATGACCACGTGCTCGTCCGGGATCAGGTCCTCGATGTCGATCTCGCCGAGGGAGTCCGTGATCTCCGAGCACCGCTCGTCCCCGTACTTCTCCTTGAGGTAATCGAGTTCCTCGACGATGATCTTCAGGATCTCATCGCGGCTTGCAAGGATCTCCTTGAAGCGACGGATCTGGCCCTGGAGGTCCTGCCACTCGGTCTTGAGCGACTCGATCTCGAGGCCCGTGAGCTTCGAGAGACGCAGTTCAAGGATCGCCTTCGCCTGCGCTTCCGTCAGGCGGCCGGCGCCGATGGGCGGGAACTCGCCCGGCATGCGGATTTCGACGAAGTCCATCTCCATCAACCGCTCGCGAGCCTCGGCGGAATCGCGGGAGGAACGGATGGTCTGGATGACCTCCTCCACGTTGTCAACTGCGCGGATCAGGCCTTCGACGATGTGGGCACGTTCCTCCGCCTTGCGGAGCATGAACGCCGTGCGCCGCTCAACGACCTCGATGCGGTGGTCGACATACGCCTTCAGGAGCCCGGTGAGGGGCAGCACCTTCGGCTCGTTCTTGATGAGCGCGAGGTTGTTGATCCCGAAGGTGGTCTCCATCTGAGTGAACTTGTAGAGCTGGTTCAGGATGACCTCCGCATTCGCATCGCGCTTCAGCTCGATGACGACGCGCATGCCGTCCCGGTCGCTCTCATCGCGGAGGTCGCGGATGCCTTCCACCCGCTTCTCCTTCACGAGGTCCGCCATGGCGATGATGAGGTTCGCCTTGTTCACCGTGTAGGGGATTTCCGTGACGATGATGCGGGTCCCGTACTTCTCGGTCTCCTCGATCTCGGCACGCGCCCGGATGCGGACGGAGCCGCGGCCGGTCGTATACGCGTCGATGATCCCCTGGCGGCCGTAGATGATGCCGGCCGTCGGGAAATCAGGACCCGGGATGTGCTCCATGAGCTCCTGGACCGTGATGTCCGGGTTGTCGATGAATGCCTTCAGCCCGTCCACGATCTCGTTGAGCCGGTGCGGCGCCATGTTGGTGGCCATGCCGACCGCGATCCCCGTGGACCCGTTCACAAGGAGGTTCGGGAGCTTCCCGGGAAGCACCGTGGGTTCCTTGCGGGACCCGTCGTAGTTGTCGGCGAAGTCCACGGTCTCGCGGTCGATGTCCTCAAGGAGCTCGCTCGCAATCTTCGAGAGGCGACATTCCGTGTACCGCATGGCCGCAGCGTTGTCCCCATCCACGGAACCGAAGTTCCCCTGCCCGTCGACGAGCGGGTACCGCAGGGAGAACGGCTGCGCCATCCGGACAAGGGTGTCGTAGATGGCGGAGTCGCCGTGCGGGTGGTATTTACCCATGGTCTCGCCGACAACCGTCGCACTCTTCCGGTACGGTCGGTCGTTCGTGAGATTCATGTCGTTCATCGCGTACAGGACGCGACGATGCACGGGCTTGAGGCCATCCCGGGCATCCGGGAGGGCGCGGCCCACGATGACACTCATCGCATAATCGATGTAGCTCCGCTGCATCTCCTGCGTGATCGGTTGGCCGATGACCGTCGTGTGATCCTCAGACATGGATGATCAGCCCCGTGTTGCCTTGATTGTCGATGGGAAAATGCATGGTTCACACATCCAGTACCTGCACTTTCTTCGCATTCTCCATGATGAACTCGCGGCGCGGCTCGACAGCATCCCCCATGAGGATGTCGAATAGCTGGGCGGCGCCCTGCGCGTCCTCCACAGTAACCTGCTTCAGCGTGCGCACGTCCGGGTCCATCGTGGTCTCCCACAACTGACCCGGGTTCATCTCACCAAGACCCTTGTAGCGCTGGACGTTGATCCCGGAGGTTCCTCCGAGGTCCTGCACCGCACGATCCTTCTCATCGTCCGAGTACGCGTACCGGATCTGCTTCCCCTTCCAGATCTTGAAGAGGGGCGGTTGCGCGATGTACACGTGCCCGAGTTCCACGAGGGGATACATGTAGTTGAACAGGAACGTGAGGAGCAGCGTCCGGATGTGGGCGCCGTCGACATCCGCATCGGTCATGATGATGACCCGGTGATACCGGAGCTTCGCGAGGTTGAATCCGCCATCATCATCCTTCTTCGCCTTCTTCGCGACCATCGCCGCGCTCATGGGAACTTCCGGTGCCCCTTCCACAGGGGCCGCGGCATCCGTCGGGGCCACGCCCTCGATGGGTGCAACCGCATCCGCGACCTGCACGGGAATCTCCTCGAACTCCTCATCCTCCGGCATGTTCGGGCCGGGGTTCGTGTTGATCCCTGCGCCAAGGGCCAGGACGATGTGCTGGATCTCGGCGTTCCGCAGGATCTTGTCGAGGCGGCTCTTCTGGACGTTCAGGATCTTGCCACGCAGGGGCAGGATGGCCTGGAACTCCCGGTTGCGGCCCTGCTTGGCGGAACCGCCGGCAGAGTCACCCTCGACGATGTAGATCTCGGACAGGGCGGGGTCGCGGCTCGAACAATCCGCGAGTTTCCCGGGGAGCCCGCTCGATTCGAGGGCGCCCTTGCGGCGCGTGAGTTCACGGGCCTTGCGCGCGGCTTCACGGGCACGCTGCGCCTGCACGGCCTTCTCCAGGATCTGGCGGCCGACGCGAGGGTTCTCCTCCAGGAATTCCTGCAGCTTCTCGCTCACGAACGAATCCACGATGCCGCGGACCTCGGAATTTCCGAGCTTTGTCTTCGTCTGCCCCTCGAACTGGGGCTCGGGGACCTTCACGCTCAGGATGCACGTCAGGCCTTCGCGGGTGTCCTCACCGGAAAGGTCGACTTCGCCCTCCTTGAAGATCTTCTTCTCCCGCGCATACTTGTTCAGCACGCGGGTGAGGGCCGTCTTGAACCCCACCGTGTGGGTTCCGCCTTCGTGCGTGTTGATGTCGTTCACGAAGCTGAAGACGTTCTCGCTGTACGCGTCCGTCCACTGCATCGCGACCTCCACGGTCACGTCCTGGGACTCGCCTTCGATTCCCACGACATCCGGGTGGAGGGGGCTCTTCGTCCGGTTCAGGTACCGGACGAATTCGAGGATTCCGCCCTCGTACTGGAAGGTGTCCCCGCGGCCCGAGCGGTCGTCGATGAAGGTGATCTTCAGGCCCTTGTTCAGGAACGCGAGTTCCCGGAACCGGGTCGCCAGCGTGTCGTAGTCGAACGCCGTTTCCGTGAACACCGTGGTGTCCGGCTTGAACCGGACGAAGGTGCCCCGGTCCCCTTCGTTCAGCGGATTCGAGAGTTCAGGGGGTCCCGGCCACGCGTCCTTTCCGACCTTGTCGCCGCGGGTGAACCGGGCGGTGAACTCGCCGTTCTTGCGGCGGACGCCCACGAGCAGCCACTCCGAAAGGGCATTCACGACGCTCACACCCACGCCGTGGAGGCCGCCGGACACCTTGTAGGAGCCCTTGTCGAACTTGCCACCGGCGTGGAGGACGGTCATGACCACTTCGACCGTGGACAGGTCCGGGAACTTCGGGTGGGGCTCAAAAGGGATGCCACGGCCGTTGTCGCGGACGGAACACGAGCCGTCCGAGTGGAGGCGGATGTCGATCTCGGTCGCATGGCCGGCGAGGGCCTCGTCGATCGAGTTGTCCACGACTTCGTAGACGAGGTGATGGAGGCCGCGGCCATCCGTGGAACCGATGTACATCCCCGGCCGCTTCCGGACGGCCTGGAGGCCTTCCAGGACCTGGATGGATGATGCGCCGTATGATTCGCCCGGAGGCGCATCTGGCTGGGTATTCGCTGGATCAGGTGACGTCATGAAAACACGCGCCGGAGGGAGCCGTTCGCTCCCTCGTCGGCCCGCGCAACACCCGGTATGGGTATAAGCGTATGTGCGTGTGCGCGAGCGGGCGTGCGCGGGCGGGCACGCAGCGCGCGCACAAGCGCGCGGCGCGGGCACACGCGTGAGCGCGGGGGCGCGGGCGCATACGTACGCGCGCACGTGCGCGGGCACGTACGCGCACGCGATAGGCTCCGCTCGTCAGCATGACCCGGATTCCGGCCCCTACGCGCGGAGCTGCGGGGATTTCCCGGCGGGCGGCGGGGCTCTGGCAGCCTTCATAAGTCGGGGGGCCTTTCCCCGCTTCCCGCGGGGGTGCCCTAGCCCGGTATGGGGAGGGACTTAGGATCCCTTGGTGCAGACCATCGCCGGTTCAAATCCGGTCCCCCGCATTGGGTGCCCACTCTTTCGGGAGCCCCCTTTTTCGACGCCGGAGGCAGCTCATCCTCCCCGTCATTCCCTCATCCCCGTCGTCCGCCGTCCGAAGAAGGGAACGGGGTGGCCGTGGAGGCCTTGCGGCCAAGGGCGGTTTCCCCACCTTCTCCCGAGGGCGGCAATGGCCTGCCCCTGGAATCCCCGGAAATGGGCCGGATCGGCCGTCTCGTCGCATGAACGCGGCCATCGGGGGGTCAGGGTCCCGGCGGCTTCCGGGCGCTCTCCGGAGCCTCGTCCCGTTCGCCGCGGATGAGTCCGGATGCCACATCGCTGATTCCGTAGCCCGTCTTGCGCCACGCGCGATCCTGGATCGTCCCCCGGAAATCGGCGAGCGCCTGATCCAGGCTTTCCGACACCAGCTTGTTCATCTCCTCGCTCGTCAAGGCGACGACCGCAGCGTCCACCGCCTCCTCCACTGTCTCGTCGATGTACCGCTTCACCGGGCCGAGGCTTGAAAGACGCGACATCTTCGGGCTCGCCGCGAGGCTCTTGCGCACGCTTTCCCGGATCAGTGGCCGCCGCTCATCGAGACTCTCGCCGAGGGACTCCAGGTAGCGGCCGCGGACCAGTGCCTGCTGGATGATGGCGAGGAGGCGGTCCAGGATCGGGTCCGTCAATTCCTCCACGATCATCGCCTTGTACCGGGCAAACACGCCCGAGAGGACGCGCTCCCCGAAGGCGCGATCCAAGGCGACACTCACACGGGATGCGACCACGATGATCTGGACCGGGATCCAGAAGTGATCCGCGACGAAGAGCGGTGTCGTGAGGGGCAGAAGCCCCATGATCGCGAACCAGTTCTGCCGCGCGAACCTCACCGGGTTGTCGCTGCGCGCCAGCTTCCCGACCACGAGGAGGCCGAACACGAAGATCGAGAAGTAGTCGAGATAGCGAAGGGCCTCCGCCTCGAAATCCGCGAGACCCGGCGTGAACGCCACCACGCCGATGAACACGCTCACCGCGGCAAGTGCGAGAAGGGCATAGTCGAAGATGAGCAGGTCCCTGCGACGCGCGAGCCGGCGCGGAGGGATCATCGAGCCCGCCATGGGGATGGGGAACACGCGCCCGGGCATATGCTATTCCTTCTG
>JBFILE010000222.1:0-6471 GCA_041599855.1 Thermoplasmatota archaeon | reverse complement strand
CCCCACGACGACGACGGCCACGCCCGCCCGCCCCACGACAACGGACGACGGACCACGCAGAACGCGCGCCCACCTGTCCCCTCATGCGGAACCGCCACCGCGGCCCGCGTCAATTGGCCGCATGCCGTTTTGCTCGACGCAGCGACCCACCATGCTTCTGGAGCAAATTCGCGAGCGGTCCCGAACCCATAATTCTCGCCTGAAAATGGCACGCTAGAGAGAACGTATCTAGGTCCGATCACTTCATATACGGCAGCAGGTTATGCGCCGTTGCCCGCCCTCGGGAGGATATACTAAAATGGCCACGGTACTGGACAGCTACCTGCCCATCTTCATCCTCGTCGCGCTCTCTTTCGTGATCATCTGGGCGACGCTCGCCGTCACGAAGTTCGTGGCACCCGTGCGTCCCACGCCCGGAAAGATGGCCACCTACGAGTCCGGCGAAGTGCCCGTCGGCCCCGCCCGCGGGCCGATGGACGTACAATACTACTTGTTCGTGATCATTTTCCTTGTGATCGACGTCGAAGCCGCGTTCCTCATCCTCGCGGCCCTCAACGTCGTCAGCCTTGGAGCATTCGAGGTCGGCGCCCTCGCCATCTTCGTCCTGCTCCTCCTCGACGGCTGGGTCTACGCGTGGAAGAAGGGGGCTCTTGAATGGTCAAGCTGAGCAACATCGCGAGCAGCACCGGCGCCTCCGGCGTCCCCGGCGCTTCCATCGTCGGCCGACCCGGCGTGAACCCGTTCGGACCCATCGGCGCCACCGCCATGGCGGCCCCCGCCGGAGCCATCGAGTTCCACCAACCCGACACGGACCCCGAGAACGACCCGAACATCCTCATCCTGTCCGTGGACAAGGCCCTGAAATGGGCCCGATCCAACTCGGTGTGGCCCCTCGCCTTCGGTCTCGCATGCTGCGCCATCGAGATGTTCGCCACCCTCGGCCCCCACTACGATCTTTCCCGGTTCGGAAGCGAAGTCTTCCGCGCCTCCCCGCGGCAGGCCGACCTCATGATCGTGCCCGGGACCGTCACGAAGAAGATGGCGCCCCGTGTCCGCAAGCTCTGGGACCAGATGCCCGAACCCAAGTGGGCCATCGCCATGGGCGCCTGCGCCACCTGCGGCGGCCCCTACCAGAACTCGTACTCCACCGTCCTCGGCGTGGACAAGGTCATTCCGGTCGATGTGTACATCCCCGGCTGCCCGCCCCGACCCGAAGCCCTCATTGACGGGCTCATGCGCCTGCAGGAGAAAATCCGGTCGGACCCCCGGATCAGCCAGGGTCTCGAGAAGTACCTGAAGTGAGGCATGATCATGGAAGGGTACCCGGATTCCGGCAAGCCGGAGGATTTCACCGAAGACCAGCTCTCCGAGTTGACCACCATCAACGAGGAGGACAAGACCAAACTCACGAAACTCCAGAAGGCCGCCATCGCCCGCTGGAAATTCGCCAAGGCCAAAGCCGCCAAGGAAGCGGCAGCCGGCGGCGCACCGAAGGCCGATGCTGCCGCCCCCGCCGCGGAGAAGCCGGCCGCAAAACCCGCGGCTCCCAAACCCCAGGGGCCCACCGCCGCCGAGAAGGCGGCTGAGGAAGCCCGCACCAAGGCAGCCGGCTTCGAGATCGTGAAGAAGCTCCAGGCCGAGTTCGGTGAATCCGTCACCGACATGACCATGCAGGGCACCTTCCCCGCAGTCGTCATCAAGAGCTCGAAGTGGACCGCGGTGTTCGACCACCTCAAACACCACCTCGGCTTCCATTACCTCAACAACCTCACCGCGGCCGACTACCTGCCCGACCGCATGGAGATGGTCGTCCACGTGCAGAACCTGGACACCAAGGAAATGGTCGGCGTGAAAGCCGCGCTCCCCCGGGAGAAGCCGTCCATCGATTCCCTCGTGCCCATCTACGCCGGCGCGAACTGGCTGGAACGCGAGGTTTGGGACATGTTCGGCATCCGCTTCGAAGGCCACCCGAACCACACCCGCCTCCTCATGCCCGACACGTGGGAAGGTTTCCCGTTGAGGAAGGACTACGACCTCACGCGCGAGCAGTACATTTCCATGGACGACGTCGGGAACGATGTCGTCTCATTCAAGGAGGACGAAGGATGGTGACGCCGATGGGACAACAGTCGGGCCTGCCCGATCACGTGACGGTCCAGGAACTCGGCGAAACCCGCGCCGACGGGGAACGCCGCCGCATCGTCATGATCAACCTCGGCCCCCAGCACCCGTCCACCCACGGTGTGCTCCGCCTGAAGACGTACCTCGAAGGCGAAACCATCGTCCACATCGAGCCCGTCATCGGGTACCTCCACCGCAGCGTGGAAAAGATCGCGGAGGACGGATCGTACCTCCAGTTCATCCACCTCACCGATCGCCTCGACTACCTCCAGGCGATGAACAACAACCACGCCTTCTGCCATGCTGTCGAAACCCTGGCCGGCGTGGAAGTGCCGGAGCGCGCCGACTACATCCGCGTCATGGCCCTCGAGATCAACCGGATCGCGAGCCACTTCCTGTGGCTCGGCACCTTCGGCCTCGACGTGGGCGCATTCTCGCCCCTGTTCTGGGCCCTCCGGGACCGCGAAGGCGCCATCTCGCTCCTCGAACGCCTCTCCGGGGCCCGCCTCACGTACAACTGGATCCGGATCGGTGGCGTCAAGAACGACATCCCGCCCGGGTTCCTCGACGAACTCCGCCGCTACCTCGATTACCTCCCCGCCCGCCTCGCCGAGTTCGAGAACGTGTTCTCCGGGAACGACATCTTCCGCGCCCGGACAATCGGGGTCGGTGTCCTCAAGAAGGACACGGCACTCGAATACGGCCTCTGTGGCCCCATGCTTCGAAGTGCCGGCGTCCGCTGGGACCTCAGGAAGGACATGCCGTACAGCGTGTACCCGAAGCTCGACTTCAAGGTCCCCGTGGGTCGCCACGGCGACAACTACGACCGCTACCTCCTCCGCCTCGAGGAGATGAAGCAGTCGATCAACATCCTCCACCAATGCATCGACCAGATCCCGGCCACCGGCGACTACATCGCGCCGGAGGTCGGGGCCGGTGCCCGCCAACACCGCTTCAAGCCCCCCGCGGGCGAAGTGTATGCGGCAACGGAGAGCGCGAAAGGCGAGATGGGCTGCTACATCGTGAGCGATGGCACCGCGAGCCCATACCGCCTCAAGTGGCGGGCACCCACCCTCCACAACCTGCAGGTCCTCCCCGAGCTCGTGACCGGACTCAAGATTCCGGACGTCATCGCGACCCTCGGATCGATCGACATCGTTCTTGGCGACATTGACCGGTGATGCCCATGGCTGAAGACTCCCGAAACGTCATCATCAACGGGCTCACGTGGCTCCTCGCGGATGTCCTCGGACTGTCCGAAGGGACCGCCCTCGTCATCTCGTGGATCGTCCTTGCCGCGGCCCTCCCCGGTGTCGTCCTCGCCATCGGCGGCGTCATGAGTTACGTCATGCGGAAGGTCATGGCGCGCATCCAGACCCGTGTCGGTCCCAACCGCGTCGGCCCCTTCGGTCTTCTCCAGTTCCTCGCGGACGGATTGAAGATGATCTCGAAGGAGGACCTGATCCCCGCGACCGCGGATGCAAAACTCTTCCGCCTTGCGCCCTTCCTCGTCATCCTCCCCGTCATCGTGGCCTTCGCACCGATCCCGTTCGGGGACGGCATGCTGGTCGCGGACCTCAGGATCGGGCTCCTGTTCATCCTCGCCGTGTCCGCCATCGCCCCCATCGGGGAGATCGCGGCCGGCTGGGCATCGAACAACAAGTACTCCATGCTCGGTGGTCTCCGTGTCGCGGCCCTCGATGCCTCGTACGAGATCCCCATGATCCTCTCGGCGATCAGCATCGTGATGCTCACGAGCGCCCTCGGCGGAAACGGACTCAACACCCTCGACATCGTGACGGCCCAGAAGGACTTCGTCTGGTTCGTCTTCCTCCAACCCATCGGCGCCTTCATCTTCTTCGTCGCCGCCCTCGCCAAGGCCGGCATCGTCCCCATGGACCTGCCCGAGTCCGAAAGCGAACTCGTCGCCGGATACATGACCGAATACTCGGGCATGCGTTTCGGTGTCCTCTTCGTCGGCGTCTTCGCCGGCATCGTGTTCATCAGCGCCCTCACCGTCACCCTCTACTTCGGCGGCTGGAGCATGCCCATCGGACCCGATTGGCTCGGTCTCCTCTGGTTCGGCGGGAAGGTCACGTTCTTCGTGCTCTTCGTGCTCCTCACCTGGTTCACCCTTCCCCGCGTGCGCCCGGACCAGTTCCTCGAGGTCGGCTGGAAGGGACTCTTCCCTCTCGCCATCCTCAACCTCCTCGTCACCGTCGGCGAGGTGTACGCGATCACCCACTACGGAGGCGCCTGACATGGCCCGCATCCCCATCGTGAGCTTCGGGAAAGGTTTCAAGGAGACCTTCGGAAGCATGTTCAAGAAGCCCGTGACCGTGGAATACCCGGAACAGTACCGGGACATCCCCGACAACTACCGCGGGCGCATCCGGCTCTACCTCGACCTCTGCGTCGGCTGCACCACATGCAGTCTCGTGTGCCCCAACGCCACGTGCCAGATGGAGACGCTGGAATACGAGGCGCCCCGCAACAAGCGCGGCGTCTTCCCCCGGGTCGATGTGGCGAGCTGCATCTACTGCGGCCTCTGCGAGGAGACCTGCCCCACGGACGCCATCCGTCTTGACAAGGACATCCCCATGAGCGAGTACGATCGTGGGGCCTTCGATTACGACAGCTACGAGTTGAGCAAGACCACGGGTCAACTCGTGTTCGACCGCAAGTCGTCCAAGTCCGAGAGCTGAGCAATCCGAACTGGAGGACATGCAATGATCCCCGAACTCGTATTCTTCGCAATCGCGGCCGTGAGCCTCTATGGAAGCTACCAGGTCGTCCGGAACGACGACCTCGTCCATGCCGCCATCTGGCTCGCCGTCGTCCTTGCGTCCGCGGCAGGGTTCTACCTGATCCTGAATGCGGAATTCATCGCCATCATCCAGATCCTGGTGTATGTGGGCGCGGTCGTGACCCTCATCCTGTTCACGGTCATGCTCACGATCCCCGCCGAGGAGACGGAGCTTGATTTCCTCAAGGATCTCGAACTCCCGCCCGGCATCACCATCGAATCCGTGGCCGACCTCCAGGGCATGAACCCCCGCGTCGGCCAAGGGCCCATGAAGAACCTGATGGACACGAACCCGCGCAAGCCGCTGCGGGAGATCACGGACCTCACCGGCGTCACCATCGATGACGACGTGTACGGGACCGACCGCACGAAGAAGAAGCAGGAGGAAGGCTCGTGAGCACGACCGATTCGCCCGCCCGGGACGACGAGATCGACGCCGGAATCGACGAGGCGCCCGTGGAGGCTGCCCCCGAGGGTCAGGACATTCCCGTCGACGACGCGTCCGGATCCCTCGAAGGTGCCGAGGCGCCGGCCGGCGACGACATCGCAGCCGCGATCGACGAGGATCTCCCCCCTGTCCAGGACACCCGGACGGATGTCAAGTGGGTCACGGTCCTCATCATGACCCTCGTCCTCAGCCTGTCCGTGTGGCCGTACAAGATCCTCATGTTCTGGCCCGGGTACGACATCTGGGCCAAGGGCAAGTCCGACACGTGGCTTCAGGGAAGCGAGAACCTCACCGCGATGGCGGGGTCCATGCTGAACTCCCCGGGGGCCCCCTTCAACTACGTGGTGGCCTTCGAGATCCTTGCCGTTCTCCTCGTCGCCGCCCTCGTGGGCGCCATCGTGCTCGCCATGCGCGATGGGGGTGACCGCCGTGACTGAATATTCCCTCATCCTGAACGCCCATTGGTTCGTCGTGGTTTCCATCATGATGTTCGGCTTCGGCGTCTTCGGCATCATGACGCAGAAGTCCGGGATCAAGATCCTCATGTCGGTCGAACTCATGATGAACGCGAGTGTGATCCTGTTCGTGACCTTCGCGACCCAGTTCGGCCAGCAGGACGGCTACCTGATCGCCCTGTTCATCATCGCCATCGCCGCGGCTGAAGCGGCCCTCGGCCTGGCCATCCTCGTGAACGTGTTCCGTGTCAAGAACGGCATCAACGTCGATCAGGTCGACGTCCTCAGGTGGTGAAAAAAGTGGTTGCAATCATCGACTTCGCGTGGCTCATCCCCATCCTGCCCGCCCTCGCCGCCCTGATCATCACGTTCTTCGGCAAGTTCACCCCCGAGAAGGGCGGATGGATCGCCGTCTCCCTCGTGGGCGCGGCCAGTATCCTCGCCCTTCTCGTCTTCTGGGAAGTGCGCAGCGGCAACATCGCAACGATCGCCGCATTCCAGCCCGGAGTCGCAGGACTCGGGGCCATGGAGCACGCCACCTTCGAGTGGTGGAGCACCGGCGACTACTCGATCACCTTCGGCCTGTTCGTGGACAACCTGACCGCGTTCATGCTGTTCATCGTCGGCATCCTGGTTTTCCT
>JBFILE010000221.1:0-6510 GCA_041599855.1 Thermoplasmatota archaeon | reverse complement strand
CGGTGTACGCCTCGCCGTCCACGATGACGCCCACCGTCATGTCCCCGGAGGCGTCCTCTTCGTTGACCGGCGTCATCTCGTGACCGGCCGTCGTGAACGCGCCCGCCATGGGCGCTGAAAGCTGCAGCACGGGCGCGGCCCCATCCACGATGACGCGCACCGTCGTGAGCGGGGCCTCGTTCCCGGCGCGGTCGATGGCGCCATACGCGAGAACGTGGGGCCCCGGCGTCAAGGTGAACCCCGCGCCCAACTCCTGGGCCGCGCCGTCCACGGCGGCATAGGCGCTGTCGAGACCGATGCCCGGGTCCTCCGCGGTGATGGTGATGACGGTGGCCGGCGAAAGGACCGATGTGCCGTTCACGACTGCCGTCGCGCCACGGAACCCGTGGGCCGTCACCGGCGCGTCGCCGGGCGTCCCATGGGTCGCCATCTCCACGCGCTGCAGGACGCGGCCGTCCGCATCGACCACGTCGAACGCCACCGGGTACGTCCCGTTCTCGGGCACCGCGATGTCCAGCGCGAAGGGCACGCGCATACCGCCGTCGAGGACCATGCTCGTGGTGCCGCTCAGGGTGGTCGCCGTGAGGGTGGCGGACAGGGCTGTCGTCGAGAGGACGCCCGCCACACCCACGGTGCCTTCGCGGGCCGTCGGTTCCACGGACTCCAGCCACGTCCCCGGGAGGAGGACGCGCGTCGTCCCCTTCGCGAGGATGATGGGCCCGTCCGGCCCGGTGCCGCGGACCACATGGCCGACGGTGACGGGGCCGGCTGCCGCATCGGGCACCGGCAGGGTGTATGCGAGGCTCGTCGTTCCTGCATCCGCGGCAATGGGAACGGTCGTGCTCGCGAGGGTGAGTCCGTCTGCACCCTGCAACGCCACCCGAAGGTCGCCCGTGAAGGCCCGCGGCGCATCCACTTCGACGGTGCCATGGAGGCCGCCGTCATGCCCGATGCTTGGCGCGGCCGCCGTGCGGGTCCGTGCTTCGAGGCCGCGGACGAGGACACGGTGGGTGGTCACGACGCCGTCATGGACCCATGCGACCGCATACGATCCGGTGGCCAGGTCCGCGGGCACGGGGATGATGAGGCTGGTCGCGTCCGGACCGACGGCGGTTTCACGGGCATACCCGGGCGCGGTCACGTTCACCGTGCCGTTGGCCGGCGCGGAAAGGGTCAGCGTCAAGGTGCCTCCGGCGTCCACTTCGGCGGGCGCGAGGGTTCCCGTGGCCACGCTCGCATCGTCGCGGCGGATGGCGATGGGGATGCGGGCGGTGTCGAGGACGCGGCCGCCCGGGTGCTGCACGGCGACGATGATGGCGCCGGTCTCCACGACCTCCACATCGACGCTGACGGACGTGGTCGCGGGATCGGTGACGGGAACGGTCCGGATGGACGATCCGTGACGGACCACGACATCGAGGGGGATGTCGGGCAGCGTGCGGTCGATGGCGATGGTCACGCGCACGGGATCGAAGGGATAGGCGTGGGTCGCGTCGGCCGAGGCGGCCACCGTCGCGTCCGCGGCATGCACGATGACCGGCACGCCCAGGCGGGCGTCGCCCGCGTCCACCACGAGCCGCGTTCCACCGTCCACGGCATCCGCCGGCACGGGAATGCCGAGCAGCACGGCTTCGTTCGCTCCGGGGTCAAGGGTGAGGGTCCGCGCGTCGATGCCGTAGGCGCCGAGGGTCGCGGTGACCGGGACGTTGGCGGGGGTGATCCCGTCATTTGTGACGGTCACAACGTAGGTGAGGAGTGATCCGGCATCCACATCATGCGCGCTCGGGTTGCCATCCAGACGGATGGGCGGCGCGGCGATGCCCACGGTGCCTGCGGCCTCGGCGACCGTGGCCCCGTCGATGACGACCCGCACGGTCGCAGGGTATGAGCCCGGCGCGACATCGCGAAGGTCCGGGGTCACGGACGCGGTCGTCGAGTCCCCGGGCGAAAGGACGAGGGGGGCGGTGGTCACCATGAATCCGAGGTCCCATTCCACCGTTCCACGGATCGCGTGGGGTCCCCGCAGGTGCACGTCCGCGCGGACGGGCGTGCCGGGTGCGAGCGATTCCGGGAATGCCGCGGTGAGGGCGACCACAGGCGTCGCGCTCGCGGTGATGGTGTGCTCAAGGATGGTGTCAGCCGTCGTTGCCACAACGAGGTGGTCACCCGGGGTCAATTCCATGGTCACGGAATCCGATGCACTCGCGCCTGCGTCCAATCGCACCGTTCCGGTGTGGACGTCGACGCCATCGACGGTGACCGTGACCGCGGCGTCCACCGGGAGGGACGCGGGATTCGCGAGGGTGAGTGCGAACGCATGGGTCCCGGGGGTCACCACGTCGGCCGCGTCAAGGTCGAGTTCGACGCCCGGCGCCTGCGCAACGGTCAGGCGCGCCTCGGTCGTGGTGTCGGCACCGACCACTTCGAGGACGTGGGTGGTCGATGCGGTCTGGGTGATCTCCGGCCATGACACGGTCGTGACGCCGCCCGCGGGAAGGGTCACGGTTCGCGGGTCCCAGCCGTCCAGCGTCGCCGTGACCCGCCGCGCGCGGTCGTCGGCATTCTCCAGGATGCCGTGGACGGCGAAATCATCCGTCGTTGCCTCGGCCGGCCCGATGAGTCGCGCCGTGACGGTGCCTTCGAGGGGCACGTGGTCACGGACGCGGGCGAGGGTGCCGGTGGCCGGTTGGCTGGCCGTGGCGATGAGGTGGGTGGCACCGGCGGCGCGGAACGTCGCGGTCACCGTGCGCGAGTCGCCCGCAGCAAGGTCGAATGTGTCCGCCGCGAGGGTCACGCCGGCTGCCACGAGTTGGAGGGAAAGGGTGCGCTCAGGGAGGGGGCCCCGGTTCGCCACGGTGAGGGTCACGGGCACCTCATCGCCGGGTCGCGCCGAGGCAGCGCCCGGGGTCAACGTGAGGACCACGTTCCCTGCGAGGGCATGGTACGTGGTCCGGTTCATGGCAAGGGTCTGGCCGGCCGCGTTCACGATGCGGGCCTCGACGATGTGCCGGTTCATGGGGCCGGGGACGGCGAAGTCCACATCGAGGGCGCCGGGGCCGCCAAGCGCGGTCTCCTGTTCCGCGAGCACGGTGGCCGGGTCCGCCGGATATCGGTAGAGGCCCTGCGTGGTGGCAACGAGGATGTCCCCGCCGTCCACGGCGATGCCCCGGATGGCGCCGGGTGCGTTCGGCACCGCGGCCGGGAGGTCATCGATGAGGCGCCCGGCAGACCGGGCATCGGCGAAGGCGACCTTCGTCGCGCCTGCGGCAACATGCACGGGGGTCGTGTAGGGGATGGTGGCCGTCGTCCCAGAGTCCGCCCGGATCCGGATCAGGCCATCGGCCGTCGCCGCATACACGTCGGTGAAGGTGGTGGCCACATCGGACACGAGGCCGGTGTCGAGGAGCGGGCGTGTCGTTCCGGATGCGCGATCGATGGTGACGAGTCCGCGGCCCACGGGGTCCTCGGTGGTGCGGGCGAACCGGAGTTCCCGCGTGCCGTCCACCGTCGCGTCCCACGCGATGCGGATGCCGTCGCGGGACGGGGCCGCGATGATGCGGCCCGCGTCCACGTCGTCCAGGCGCAGGGTGCCTTCCAGGCCGTCGGGCGTGAACCGTGCGACGTGGCTGCCGCCGTCCTTGGACCACGCGAGCCATGCGCCGTCCGTGGCGGTCGCGGTCACAGGGAATGACACGGCGTCGAGGAGGACGTGGTCGGGCCCGGTGAATGCGCCGGTCGTCGCGTTGAGTGCGCGGTGGTAGATGCCGTACGTGCCGAGGCGCCGGTCCTGGTACACGAAGTGCACAAGGTCGTTCGCGCGGTCGTACGCGACCTCGGGGAAGATGCTGAAATCGTCGTCGCTCACGCTCACGTACCGGGGCGGCGAGACGACGGCGCCGTCCGCGTCGATGGCGACATGGCGGGTCTCGATGAAGCCTGTGCGGTAGCCGCCGACCTGCCGCCACTCGATGATGAGGTGGCCCACGTGGACGATGCCTTCGTCCGTGACGACGACGCGGCTCCAGCGCTCCAGCCCGGGCGTCGCGGTGAGGCGGTGCTCGCTGCCCAGCGGCACGCCGTCCCGGGACACGCGCTGATGGTAGAGGTCGTCCTGGGTGGAGCCGTCGGGTGCCGGGTGCCGGGCATCCGTCCATACCACGTGGACGTCGCCCGAGGGGTCGACGGCTATCGTGGGATTCCGTTGCGCCTCCTTGTGCGAGGTGAGCGCGACGGGGGTCCCCATGGGGGCGCCGTTGGGGTCGAGGCGCATGTACCGCACATCCCTGCCGCCGGCGGACGCGTCATGCCATGCAAGGGCGACCGAGCCGTCCGGGAGGCGCGCGGCGGCGATGCCGCCCGTGCCCGCGGCGGGTTCCGTGATGGCGGCGGGTCCGCGGATCACGCGTCCGCCCGCGTCCACGAGGACATGCTGCACCGCGTCATCTGCGGGGTACAGGACATGGCTGCGGCCGCTGCCGGCATCCAACAGGACACTGAACGATGCGGAAACAGGGGCCGGGGAGAACGCTGCGGCGGCCCGGGCGAGACGGGTCTCGGTGTCCGCGATCCCTGCGACCACCTGCAGGTCATCGACGGCAAGGGCAGTGATGGCGGTTCCCGGGTTGCCGACCGGGACCCACGCGGCGGTGGTCCACTCGAACACGCCGGTTTTCGTCCCGACGAACGGGATGCCCTCGGGGCTCACCGCGAGGCGGGTGGTCACGCCGGGCGCTGCGGGGAGCACGGTCCACGCATCGTCGCGGTGCATGGCGATGGCCTCCTCGGTTGCGACAAGGGTGGTCCCGCCGCCCGCTGCAAGGTCAAGGATGTCGGCACCCTTCAGGGCATCCGGGAGCGCGACGCGCTCGACACCGGCCGCGGCCACGCGGCTGAGGCGGCGCGCATCCGTCACGAACCACGTCTCTCGGCCTTGGGCGACGTGGGTGATGGACGCGCCGTCCACGACCGCTTCGGGGGTCGGCCGCGGCGTGGGGTCGAGGATGCGGAGGCGCAGTCGCGCGTCATCGAGGACGCCCGCGGGCGCCCCGGATTCCGCGTGGACGCTTGCGATGCCGCCCACATCCGCGACGGCCGCGTTGGCCGTGAGGGCAAGGGTCGCGGTCGCGCCATCGACGTCGATGGTACGGTGGACGCGTCCATCCTCGCCGTCGTCGCTCCGGGATTCGAGGATGAGCCGGTACGTGCCGGTCGCGGCCCAGACCGGAATCTCGAGGGACACCGAGGCCGTCGCGAGGGGGCCAAGCAGCGTCGCTGCGAGATCCGCCATCGCCACCGTCGTGCCGGCCGCGTCCACGAGGCGCGCGTGGGCGCTTGCCGTGACCGGGACGCCGCCGGCATTGGCGAGCGTCACGGGAACGGTGGCGCCCGCGGTCCACGTCGCCATCGCCGGCGCTTCCACGGTGGCGCGGCCCGGCGGCACGTACACGATGCGGGTCACGGACAGGCCGCCGATTCCCGCCTCAAGCGCGTACGTCCCGGGCGTCACGTCGGCGGGCGCGGTGATCGGGATCGAAAGCGATGCCGTGTCGCCGGGCATCAGGTCGAGGGTCGTCGCCGTTCCCGTGTCGAGGCCCGCGGCTGTCGCGACGTACGCCCCGCGCACACGGAAGTCCCCGGCGTTCAGGACGCGCACGTCGAGGCCCCCGGATTCGCCTGCCCGAAGGATGCCGGGGCTCCGGTCCACACGGGTCGCGGTCCGCGAGACAACAGGGTTCTCGTGGACCACGGGGCCGTCCTCGGTGGTGACCGTCGTGCGGAGCCTGTGGGTTCCGCGGTCGGCGTCCGCCGGTGTCACCGGGAATCCGGTGGCGTGGGTCATGCCCGGGGCGAGGGCGAAGGATTCCGTGGCCGTCCACGTGATGGACCCGGTCGCGTTCACAAGGTCGAGGCGAACGCTTCCCGAGTCCACGGGTGCGTGGCCGCGATGGGCGAGGTCGACGCTGACGAATGTTGCGATGCCGGTGTCGAACCCGGTCGCACGGTCCCATTCCACGCTCACGGCGACGGCGCGTGCCGGGACGTCGATGGCGCGGGCGCCGCGGCCGCGGACGAGGCCGTCCACGAGGGCCTCCGCGCGGATGGTGTAGGTGCCGGTGACGCCTGCCGGGGGCGTGAGCGCGACCGTGACGGTGGATGCCGTTCCACCAACGGCGAGAGGCACATCGACGGTTTCGACGGGGAGTCCGCTCGGGTCCACAAGGACCACGTGGGCGATGCCGGCGCGGTCGCTTGCGCCGTCCGCCGTGTCCCGCACCCGGATGTCCACGTCCACGGGGCTTCCCGGGATGACGGTTGCGGACGGGGTCCGGACCGCGACGGCCACCGTGGGATCATACACGGTGATGGGGAAAGCGACCCGGCTCGCTGCGGTTGCATCGATGAGGAGGCGCCCGCGCAGGGTGTCGTCGGTGGCGACGGCTGCGACCGTGACCGGGACCTCGGCCGTTTCGCCGGCGGCAAGGGTCAGGTCGACGCCGTTCGCGAACGCGG
>JBFILE010000220.1:0-6558 GCA_041599855.1 Thermoplasmatota archaeon | reverse complement strand
GCGGGTCATGAGCACGATCCATGCGTAGATCAGGAGCGCCGCGAGGACGGTGGCGACGAGATCCTCCCAGGCGCGGGTGAACATGCCGTGGAACATGGGAGGGCTCCGCGTTCCTTCGCATGAGGCCATCGGCAAGGAGCCTGCGGGTGACGGTCCGGATGGGAAGCCGGTTCTCCCTCGGCCCACGCCTGGGCTGTCGGAGGAAACGGCGCGGCCCGCTGCCCGCGGTCGGCGGCGGCCGTGGACGGCGGGCGCGGCGGATGCGCGGCACGTAACCTCATGAAGGAACGCGACACTCGGGACCATGCCCGGGATCGTGTCCCCAGCGATCCTTCCGGAGTCGCCTCCATGGATTCCAACCCCCAGGCCCGAAACCCGATCCCGTCCCCACAGGCCACGGCCGGCGGTGTCCCCTCCGGCACGCGCATCGGCCACGTCCACCTGAAGGTCGCGGACATTGACCGCAGCCTTGCCTTCTACCGGGACCTTCTCGGGTTCCAGCTTGTCATGCGCATGGGCGACTCTGCCGCATTCCTCTCCGTGGACGGGTATCACCACCACATCGGGCTGAACACGTGGCAGAGCCGCGGCGGCCCGCCGCCCGCACCGGGCACGACCGGCCTCTTCCACGTCGCCATCCTCCTCCCCGACCGCGTCGGACTCGCGCGCCTCGTCCGTCGAATCATCGACCACAAATGGCCCCTCGACGGCGCCGCGGACCACGGCGTGAGCGAAGCCCTGTACCTGAGGGACCCGGACGGGAATGGCCTCGAACTCTACGTCGATCGACCCGAATCCGAATGGCCGCGGGGCCCCGACGGCGCCCTCAACATGGGGACGGATCCCCTCGATGTCGCAGGGCTTCTCGCGCTGGCGGATTGAGGACCGGGCCCGCCTGCGCATGACACGGGCCGCCTGGGAACGCGCGAGCAGCAGGCCGGTCGGCTCCCGCGTTCGACGAGTCGCTGCCGTCCGCTGCATGTGCACCCATTTGGCTGCGCCTCATGATCCCATAGTGCCGACCTCAAGGGCGCGGACATGGTGTGTGGGCCCGAGGTTTGCTGCCGCCCGCCGCCGTGATCCGTGATCCTGCCCCACGATGCAGCCGGGTGGTTGACGCGGACGTCCCACGCTTCCGTGCGCAACCCCGCAAGATGGTGCTCGCTGGCCCGTTGTCGCGACACGGCCGCTCGTGGGGCATGGGTCCCCTCCCGCATTGGTTCCGCCGGGACGTCCGGGGGAGGCGGGCCGGAGTCCGCGGGATCGTGTCGGGTTGGCAACCCCAGAGGGGGCCCGGAGCCGGCGCCCCGTAGCCCCGGATGATTCCATGCTGCGTGGATTCACACCGGACGCGGCAGCGGCCATCCGGCGCACGCGACGATCATGGCCACGAGGTCCCCATCGAAGAAGGAAGGGTTCGTCGCGCAGGGCGCATCGACATGGCCCGCATCCACCCAGACGGTCCCGTCGAGTTGGCGGGAGACCGGTGTGCCCTCGACGACGGCCGCCATGTCGAGGGCGAACGTGTGGAGGCCGGGCGTTCCGGGCTCGTACGCCACGGAATAGATTCCGTCCCCGCCGTGGGCGTCCGCCCCGGTCCCGTCATCCACGAGAATCAGTGGCACCTCGATTCCGGTGCTTGTGTCCCGCGCAAGGCCGGCAATGGCTGCGCCCGTGATGGGAAGGTCGAGAGCGGATGCCCGCACCGTGATCCTCGCGACCGAGCCGGGCGTGTGCCGGAAGGCGTCCGAGGCAACGGTCGTCGCCACGTGCGACTCGAATGCGACCCATGCGTACACGCTGCCGGAGCCGACGGATGCCGGCGCCTTCAGGACCCGGAGGGTCCACTCCCCATCCATGGGCGCGGGTACCATGGCGATGAGGTGCCTCGTGCCGGACCCGGACCCGATCACATCGAGGAAGGTGGCGCCATGGGCCGCTGCACCCGCCGCATCGATGACGGTACCGTCCGGGGCTTCGAGGACGAGGGCGGCCAAGCCCGGATCGGCCACGCCCACGACCGCATGGAATTCCGCGCGTTCCGCATGGTCCACATCCACGGCGACGGTTGCTTCGCCGATGGCCGGGTCGATCACGGTCAATGCCGGACGGGACGACTGCTCCGCGGCAGACGTGACGGAAACAAGCGCGTCCGAGCCCTCCTGATCGGCCCGGGCCGCCACGGTTCCGAGCCCGCCTGCGGAAGCTCCTCCGGTGATGGTGCCATCGAAGAGGATGTTCGCCACGTACTCCGCGGTTTCGGGGAACGTGAGCATGCGGTTGTGGAGGGTGTCGAGCCCGTCCTCGTACGCGGCGCCGGTGATGGTGCCGTACTCAAGGCGCTGGTCGAGGGTGGCGCTGTCCACGCTCACCGCGCCATCCGTGTGGCCGAAACCCTGCACGTCGCCGTCGCCCGCGATGGCGAAATAGCGCACGTTTCCGGGGCCCCGCCAGAACGCGTCCGGCACCTTCTCGTTGAGGCGCAGGAGGAGGGGATTGTAGTCCTGTGAGAACAGGCCGAAATCGGACGTGACGTCCTGGCGGTCGCCGATGCGGAACGCACCTTGGGTGGCGAGGTTCCACCACGGCTTCCACATGGATGCGCTGCACGCGCCCGAATCCTTCGGGCACAGCGGCCCCCCGTTCCGGTCGAAATAGTAGTGCACCCAGTTCCAGTTCGCGTTGTTGTTGTACGTGTTCGTGGCTGCGAGGCCGCTTCCCTTGTGGGGGGTGCCGATGGTGATGAGTTCGCGCACCTGGGATTCGCCGCGGAGGAAAAGCGGGAGCCGGGTGTCGTCGCCGGCCGCCGTCGGGACGCCCTCCTCGATGAACCAGCGCGCGACGAGGCCGCCCATGGAATGGGCGACGATGGAGATGCGCCCGTTGTAGTGGGCACGCGCCTTCACGGCATCCACCGCATCGGAGAGGTCGAGCGTGGACCACCGGTAATCCTGCTTCTTGTCGTACACGTGGAAGAGGACGGCGAGCGGCTCCCCCGGCGCGCCCCCGGACCACGCCCACGGGTCCTGGTGGAAGCGTTCCATGGCTTCCGCGATGACGTTGTCCCGCAGGGTGGCCTGCCATGATTCCAGGGTTGCCGGCGCCTGCCAATCCTTGTCCGGTGACCACCCGTGGAGGATGACGAGCGGCGGTGCCACGAGTTCCATCATGGCGGCATCCACCCGGATGCGCCACCCGTACCCGATGTCTCCCGCGCTGGCGACCGTGCTGTCGAGGGCTTCGATCACGATGGTGTTCGATGGGCCGGCGCGGACGAGGTGAGCGGGGACCTCGATGACGGACCGGAGCGCCATGTGCCACGCGCCATCACCGCGATCGCTCGCGTCCATCGCCTGGACGGTGCCGATGACGACGTTGTTCACCGTCACCTGCGCCACGTCCACGGGACCATTGGGCGCGGCATCCCCGATCTTCCACGCATTCGCGGTCATGAAGAATTCGAGGAGGTATGAGGGCGCGCCGTCCACGTCCACGAAGTTCGCGAACGATCCCATGTCGATGGTGAATTCCACGGGCTCGCCCACCTCCGCCCAGCGGCCGAGGTCCTCGTCGGGAAGCGCGCCGCCGGGGCCCAGGTTGTCCTCCACGGTGAAACCGTACGTGTTGCGGGTCCACGAGGGCCCGATGACCCCGGGGGCGTCGGCGACGATGAGGCGGAGTTCGCACGTGG
Source organism: Thermoplasmatota archaeon (assembly GCA_041599855.1). GTDB lineage: Archaea > Thermoplasmatota > SW-10-69-26 > JACQPN01 > JAJPHT01 > JBFILE01. The sequence goes on along the minus strand of JBFILE010000220.1, from coordinate 2,867 downwards.
CCGGGCTCACCGCGGGGCGCCCGCAGGCTTCCGCACCTCGCGGTCCGGGACCCACCACGTTCACCGCATCCACGGCGTAGTAGTTGGGGCGCGTGAGGGATGGGGCCCCGTGAAGGTAATCCGTGGCATCCGCCACGGTTGCGATGACCTTGAGATTGCCACTTGAGATGCCGTGGAGGACCCGGTAGTGATCGACCGTGGTCCCGCCTCCATGGGTCGCATCCCACGTGACGAGGACGTCCGTGCCGGACGGGCCGGCCACCGCGCTCACATTGCGCGGGGTCCCGGGGCGGGTGAACGTGGTCGCGTTCGCGATCCCGGATCGGGGCCCCGCCGCGTAGGTGTTCACCGCGGCGACCCGGTAATGTCACGTGGCGCCTTCATCGAGGCCGGTGTGCCGGTACGTGGTCTCGTTCCCGATGTCGGCCAGGACCGTCATGTCGTCGGGCACGTCCCCGCCGTGGATCCGGTACCCGAGGAAGTCGCCATCCCCGGGGTCGGCGGCCGTCCATTCCAGCGAGAGTTCGCCGGCGCCCGGGCCTGCGACGGCGGCGAAGTCAAGGGGCGCGCCCGGGCGACGCGGGACATTCACGCGCACCTCTTCGCTTGCGGGGCCCGCACCCCCGGCGTTCACGGCGAAGACGCGGTAGGCGACGGTCGCGCCGTCGGGAAGGCCCGCGTCGACGAGGCTCCTTCCGTCGGCGTCCGTCCGGGCCACGATGACGCCGTCGCGGGCAACGTCGTACCCGGTGGGCGGGAATGGCCCGGGATCATCCGGCGGGGACCATGCCACCGTGACCGTTCCGGCCCCGGGTCCGGGAACGGCCTCCACGTCCATGGGGGCACCCGGGGGCGGGTCCACGTAGCCGAGGATCCCGATCTCGACCCGGTACTCCGTGTTGAACGAATGGAGCACGGTGGGACCTTCCGTGCCGTCCGTGTGGAAGCTGAAGCCGCGCCGGGCAACCGCATCCCGGTTCTGACCGTCGCCCGCCACATGGAGACCGATGAGGTTGTCCGGCCGACCGCTGGGCGTGGATTTCTCGCAGCTCTTGGCGACGAAGACCTCATGATCCCCCGGCAGGAGGCCGAGATACATGTCCCAGTAGCTGCCGGTGCTGCCGGACGGCAGGCGCGTCACGGTGAACGCTGCGTGGATGGCGGTGGGCACGCCAAGTTCCAGGCTCGCGTAGCTTCCCGTGCAACTGTTGCCACTCCACGCTTCGCCCATCAGTCGCTCGTTCGCCGCGTCGTAGGTGACTGCGGTGAACGGGCCGCTCTCCGTGCCGGGGATGAGAACCGGAGCCGTTGCGAAATCGAACGCGTGTTTCGCGCCGTCGCTCCGGGTGATCTCAAGGTCATCGATCGCCACCTTGCCGAAGCCGTTTCCGCTCGTCCAGCCCGCGGTCGCGACCGCGAAGCGGTAGTGCTCGTTGAATGGCATTTCGCGTTCCTCATCCAGGATGACCGTGCCCGTTGCCACGTCCGTGATCCGCAGGGTGGCGCGCGAGCCGGCCCCCGGGTTCCCTCCTGTTGTGATCGCGACCGTGCTGCTTGCCGGTCCGGGCCCGGCACCGTTCACGGCACGCACATCGTACTCGTACCGGGTCCCCGGCAGGGCTGTGGCATCCTCAAACACGTGGACGCCCATGGGGACGCGGCCCACGAAGGTTCCCTCGCGGTACACGTTGTATCCGACGAGTCGGTCGACCCCCGCGACCGCATCCCATTCGATCCGCACATCCACGTTTCCCGGGCCGGTGATGGCGCGGATCCCTGTGGGCGCAGTGGTGGGCGGGGTCTCACCCGCGGTTCCGATGATGATCTCCACCACGTACCTCGTGTTGAATGTGTGCGGGATCATGGGTCCGTTGACGCCATCTGCGTGGAGGCCGAAGGACCGGCGGGCCACATTGTCGCGGTCCTGGCCGTCCCCGGAGATGTGGAGGCCGACCATGTTCTCGAAGCGACCGCTGGGCGTCCGCGATGTGCAGGAGGAACCGACCTCCGGCTCGGAATCCCCCGGCATGAGGCCCACGTACATCTCCCAGTAGTTCCCGCTGCGACCCGTGGGCAGGCGCGTCATGGTGAAACGCGCATACCATGCAGGGGAGCCCCCGGTGTCGAAGCTCTGGTAGTTGCCGCGGCACGCATACCCGCTGTTGGCGAGCCCGATGAGACGCTCCTCCGCGGCTTCGTGGCCCAGTGCGGCATGGGTGGCACCCGTCGTGCTCTCGATGACCGTGGGCGCAGTGTTGAACGTCAAGGTGTCGCTGGTTCCGTCGCTACGGACGAGGGTCAGGTCATCGATGGCGACTCGTCCTGTCGCGCTCCCCACGTTCCACCCTTCGGTCATGACGGCGAAGCGGTGCATGTCGGGCACGTCGATCCCGGTGCTGTCCTCGTAGAGAAGGGTTCGTCCGTCCTCGGAGAAGATGCGGACGGTGGCCAACGCGGGAGCCCCCGCAGCATCGGCGACGACGACCCATTGGGCCACAAGGATGAGCGCGATGACGGCACTCGACGAAACGAAGCGTTGGACCGGTACGGATGATGCCATGATGGACCTCCCCTGGCTGCCAACGGGGCCGGGCCGTCATATAGGCAGGGGTGCGTTCCTTTTCGAGGGGAATCCATCAATCGGCCCGTGCCGGGTGCGTTGAACCATCGCGCACCGGCCGTGAAGCGGATGGGACGGGCGTGAGGGGAGGGGGACGGGCAGGCAGGCAGACGGGCAGGCGGGCAGGCTGGCGGGTGGGCAGGCGGGCAGGCGGGCAGGCGGGCAGGCGGGCAGGCATCGTCACTCCTCCGACCAGTGCGTCGCTCTCTCGAGCGGCGGTCTCACGCGCGATTGATGAAGGCTACAT
>JBFILE010000219.1:0-6572 GCA_041599855.1 Thermoplasmatota archaeon | reverse complement strand
GGGTGGATTTCCCGGAGCCCGGGGTTCCGGTGATGGCGATGATCAGGGGGTCCGATCCTCCGGCCGGGAATGGGGTTGGGGTGGGGCGGGCCGGTGCGGGGCGCAGATCGTCCGCGCCCCGCCCGGTACCGGTGCCTTCACGACTTCCGCGCCTGCTTGTGGGCCCACGCGGCCTTGACGAGGCCCGAGAACAACGGGGCCGGCGTCTGGGGGCGGCTCTTGAATTCCGGGTGCGCTTGGCTCCCCATGAAGTACGGGTGGTCCGGGAGTTCGAGGAATTCCATGAGGTCGCCCGTGGGATCGCGTCCGCTGAAGACGAGTCCGCCTTCCTCCAGCTTGCCCACGTACCCCGGGTTCACTTCCCAGCGGTGCCGGTGGCGCTCGCTGACGTTCGTATCCCCGTAGAGTTCGTGCGCCTTCGTGTCGGGCGTGACCTTGATCATGCTGCCGCCGAGACGCATGGTGGCGCCTTTCGCCTCGTCCGCCGTGTGGCCCGGAAGGAGGTCGATGACGGGGTACTTCGTGCTCGCGTTGAGTTCGCTCGAGTTCGCGCCGTCGAGTCCGAGGACGTGGCGCGCGTACTCGACGACCGCAAGCTGGAATCCGAAGCAGATGCCGAGGAACGGCACGTTGTTCTCGCGGGCGTACCGGATGGCGCGGATCTTCCCTTCGCTTCCACGGGGACCGAAGCCGCCGGGAACAAGGATGCCGTCCGCGTCATCGAGGAGGCGGGGAGCGTCCGCCATCTCCACGTCCTCGGAATCCACCCACTTCACTTCCACCTTGACGTCCGCCTGGGCGCCGGCGTGGGTGAAGGCCTCCTTGATGGAGAGGTAACTGTCCGCGAGGTCCGTGTATTTCCCGACGACCGCAATCTTCACGCGGCCCGCGGGGTTCAGCACGCGGTCCACGAATGCGCGCCATTCCTTCAGGTCCCGGTCGCGGGGTTCCATGTCGAGGCGCTTCAGGATGGTGTCGGTGACGCCCTGGCTCTCGAGGATCATCGGGACCTCGTAGATGCTGCGGGCGTCCGGCGCGGAGACGACGGCTTCGCGTTCCACGTCACAGAAGAGGGCAAGTTTGCTGCGTGTGCTCTCCTCAAGGTAATCGTCACTCCGGCAGACAAGCAGGTCCGGGGCCACGCCGACACGACGCAGTTCCATGACGCTGTGCTGGGTGGGCTTCGTCTTCTGCTCGCCGACCGCGCCCATCATGGGGACCAGGGTCGCGTGGACGAACGCCACGTTCTGGTGGCCGGCGTCGAGGGCGAGTTGCCGCATGGCCTCAAGGAAGGGGGCGCTCTCGATGTCGCCGACGGTGCCGCCGACCTCGATGATGCACACGTCCGCGCTGCTGGCGCGCGCCACGCGTTTCACGTGCTCCTTGATCTCGGTGGTCACGTGGGGAATGATCTGCACGGTGCGGCCGAGGTAGTCGCCGCGTCGCTCGCGGTCGATGACGGCCTTGAACACCTTGCCGGTCGTGATGTTGTTGTCGCGGCCCATGGCGATGTCGCAGAACCGCTCGTAGTTCCCGAGGTCCTGATCGACTTCGCCGCCATCCTCGAGAACGAACACCTCGCCATGCTCGAACGGGTTCATCGTGCCCGCATCGATGTTCATGTAGGGGTCGATCTTGACCGCCGTCACCTTGTACCCGCGGGACTTGAGAAGTCGCCCGATCGAGGAGGCCGTGATGCCTTTCCCGAGGCCGGACAAAACCCCGCCCGTGACGACAATGTACTTCATCGGCACGGGTTCCGCCGACAGGGTTCGCGCATAATAAACTTGGGCTGGCCGAAGGGGTGGTGGGGTTCCGGTGGAACCGGTGGAATGATGGCCGGGGAGCCGCATTCGGGCGGTGTCGGTCGGGCCTCCTCGCCATTCGGGAGGTCCGTCCAAATGGGCGGCCGCCCAGGCCCCTGCCGATCCCGCCACGGCGGGCCCATCGATGCCCGCGTCCATCGCCCAGGTTCCGTGGCATCCGGGGCGCCGGCTGGACCGCCAGTAGATTGCACGGGACTCGTGCGTCCCGGACGCGTGCCGGACGGATTCCCCCGCACGGACTCGCGGACTCCCGGATTCCCGGTTCTTCTCCAAGGGTGCGCCGTGGTCATCGACGCCTGCCGTTCACGCGCCCGATCCGCGGGCCGGCGTCGGCGCCTGTTGCGGCGTTCGCCGCATGCCCAGTTCGACCTCGTACGCCTTCCGCTCCTCGGACCGGCGGGCGTCATCCCAGCCGCCGTGGGTGGCCATGACCTCAAGGACGTCGTCCACCACATGGGTCGCGGCACACGCGGCCATGCCGAGGGTCGTGCGTCGAAAGACCACGTCGTTCAACGTGACCGCCATCTCGTTGTCCATGGCGTGGAGGATCTCCGCCTTCAGGGTGGGGTCATGGTGGCAGAACGGTTTCCCGAGGGACGCGTCCTTCCGGACGTATGCGAGCACGTCCTCGTGGCGGGCGCCGTACACGTTGGCAAGGTGCCGGATGGTGGCATTCGGGAGGCCGAGTTCCACCGTGTCCCGTTCCACGTGGTTCTGGACGTAGGTGAGGTAGTCCGGCGTGCCGCCGGGGAGGATGGATTCCCGTGTCGACGGCGGCAGGTCCATGCCCAGCTTCCGGATGGCCGCGTACACGGTCTCCTCGCATACGCTCCGGTACGGCGTGATCTTGCCGCCGACAATGCTGAGGAGTCCGGGGATGCCGTCCACGACCTCGTGATCGAGGATCAGGTGCTTGCGGCTGACGGCACTCTCGGAGACTCCCTCGACCTTCACGAGGTTCCGGATGCCGGCCCATGTGAACGCCACGTCCGCGAGCGGGGCGCCCGGCAGGACGTCCTCGCCCACGCGCTGCAGGTACGCGATGTCATCGTCCTCGGCGCGGACTTCGTCCGGGCTCCCGCGGTAGTCGGTGTCGGTGGTGCCCACGAGTTCCTGGCCCTGGAACGGGATGGCGAAGAACACGCGGCCGTCCTTCTGGTTGAAGTACAGGATGCCGTGGCGGGTGACCTTGGGGATGACGAGGTGGATGCCTTTCGTCATGCGGCTCCGGTCCTGCTTCCGGTCGGGTTCGAGGCTGCCGAGCCACGGACCGCTCGCGTTGATCACAAGCTTCCCGCGGATGTCCATGGTGTCGCCCGTCCGCGAGTCGACGGCGCGGACCCCCGTGACCCGCGCCCCGTCCCGGAGGAACTCGGTGACCTTCACGTGGTTCGCGAGGCACGCGCCGTGGGCCGACGCATCAAGGGCGTTCTCAAGGACGAGGCGTTCCACGAGGGCTATCTGGCCATCGTAGTACATCGCGGCGCCCGTGAGGCCTTCGCGCCGCAGGGCGGGCTCAAGGTCGACCGCTTGGTCGGCACTCAGCCAGCGGCGGCCGGGGACGCTCCGGTCGTAGGATAGCCAATCGTAGAGCATGAGCCCCATACGGAGCATGAATGAACCCGGTTTCTGGCCTTTGTAGATGGGGACGAGGAATGGCAGGGGCTTGACGAGGTGCGGTGCGGCCCGGAAGAGGCGTTCGCGCTCCCGGAGGCTTTCCCGCACGAGGCCGAAATCGTACATGGCGAGGTACCGCAGGCCCCCGTGGATGAGGCGTGTCGATCGTCCCGTCGTCCCGTAGCCGAAGTCCTCCTTCTCGACGAGGGCAACCTTGAGGCCGCGACGGGCCGCATCCCGTGCAACGCCGGTTCCGTTGATGCCGCCTCCAACGACCACAAGGTCCCATTCCCGGGACTGGAGGGTGGCAAGATCGCGGACGAGGATGGGGGTCGAGGGTGCCATGAGAATCCCGGGGGATTGTGTGGCATTGTGCCACTTAGTATCGAAGCAGGGGCGTTTCCGGCTTGAATCCATCGACAGGCGCACGCCCGTCGCGGTCGGCGCCCGACGGATCCGTCCACCCCCGGCAGGGCTGTCGCCCGACGGTTGGACCCACGCCCGGCGGGGCACGCCCCGCAAGCCGTGGACCCGTCGATGACCAGGCGGCCGGGCCCCGTTGGCGCCCCTCGGGGCCGCTGGGTGGGCCAGGGTCCGCCGGGAGCAGATGCCGCCGGGGATCATTCGAGCAACAGGTGACGAATCGTGACCTGGGGCTCGTCCCCCGTGATGTCGATGACCACGTACGTGCCCTCGGGCCCGGGCACGGGACGGGAGACGCTCCCCACGTCCACGAATCGTTTCTGGTCCACTGTGCGAACGTGGGCTTCGCCGATGCCGCTGTATCCGACGATCACTTCGGCGACACTGGACGCCGCCGGCGCGGTGGCCATGGCGAACACGGTTCCCGCGGGCCCGGTGAAGCGGCGCGTCGGCGTCGCCGCGGACAACCATGCGACATCAGGGCGGGCGAGCGCGTCGGCGGTCTGCTTCGCATCCGCATCCGCGCCCGGTTCCGCCAGCGAGGATTCCATGGGTCCCTTCAGGCAGGTGAATCGCCGTTTCCGGGCGAACGTCGCAACCTCCGCCGTGCCATCGTGGGGGCCGACCAGGTCGCCGAGGGACACCACGTCGTCCACGCGCTGCCGTTTCAGGTCCTCCCACGCAACGGCCAATGCAGACGGATTGCCGTGGATGCCGGCCAGGCACGCGATGCGCATGGGACCGGGAGCCGGACGGAAGGCGAAAACGTTGCCGATGGGGGGCGGCCGAACGTGCGGCCTCCTTGCGGGGGGTTCCGGAATGGTCCCGTCTGTCCCTCAAGGAAACCGTTTAAACCGGAGCCCGCTTACCCCCGGCTCGTGACCGGCAAGGACGATTCCGTGGAGTCCGACTCCGAGAACGGGATGGACCCGAACGGACCGCAGTCGAACGACGCCGCCCGCGACCCCGCCGCGGCCCCGGGGCAGGAAGCCGCCGAGGCGTCCTCGGACGCCGGCGCGTCCGACGAGGAAATGGACGCCTTCACGGAGGACGTGGATGCGCCAACGGGTGTGGATGCCCGCGTGGCTGCACTCGACCGGGCGCTCGAGATGGAGCGCCAGCGGTCCTCCGAACTTCTCGCGCGCCTCCAGCGCACGGCAGCGGACTTCGACAACTTCCGCAAGCGCGCCCGCCGGGATTCCGAGGAGAAGGTGAAGTACGCCTCCGAGGGTCTCGTGGAAGGCCTCCTCGATGTGGTCGCGAACTTCGACCGCGCCCTCACCACCCTCGAGGAGGCGGACGAGTCCCACGCCACCGGCGTGCGCATGATCCACCGCCAGTTCCTCACGATCCTGGAGAAGCACGGCGTCCTTGGGATCGAGAGCGTCGGGACGCCGTTCGATCCCCGAAACCATGAAGCATTGGCCCGTGAGGAGCGGACCGACGTGGAGGATGGGGTTATAATCGAGGAGTTCGAGAAGGGGTGGTGCCTGCACGATCGCGTGCTGCGTCCAGCGAAGGTCAAGGTGGCTGTCCGCGTGTCCGGCCCGGGGAACGGGGGTTCCCCGAGTGGCGACGGGGGGGACGGTGCCGGGGCTCCGATGGATCCGGCCGAATGACCGGGCCTCCCGAACCACGTCGCGGCGAAACCCGTCGTGGGGCGAGGCGTCCGATCTCCCGCCGGACCCATCTTCCACGACCGTCAAGCACATATAGAAGCGGTCGTTTACCCGCGTTCGGGTCCGACCGGGCAACTAGGAGTTGACAACACATGGGCAAGGTCATCGGCATCGACCTCGGAACCACCTACTCCGCGGTTGCGGTTCTTGAAGGTGGGGAAGCGGAAATCATCGCCAATGCGGAAGGGTCGCGCACGACTCCGTCCGTCATCGGCTTCACGAAAGACAGCGAGCTCGTCGTTGGCGAGCACGCCAAACGCCAAGGGGTCCTGAACCCGGAGAACACGGTATACTCCATCAAGCGGTTCATGGGTCGCCGCTATTCGGAGCTCAAGACCGAAATCGGTCGCTCCTCATACACGGTCCAGCAAGGATCGAAGGGCGAGCCGACGGTGAAGATTCCCAATGCGGACAAATCGTTCTCCCCCGAGGAGATCAGCGCGTTCATCCTCCAGAAACTGAAGAAGGACGCCGAGGCCTACCTCGGCGAATCCGTCACGCAGGCCGTCATCACGGTACCCGCGTACTTCGAGGACGCCCAGCGGCAGGCCACGAAGGACGCTGGCCGCATCGCCGGCCTCGAAGTCCTCCGCATCGTGAACGAACCCACGGCGGCGGCACTCGCGTACGGCCTCGACAAGGCCGAAGGGCAGACCATCTTCGTCTTCGACCTCGGCGGCGGGACCTTCGACGTCTCCGTCCTCGAATTCGGCGACGGGGTGTTCGAAGTCAAATCAACCGCGGGGGACAACCACCTTGGCGGCGACGACTTCGATCAGGTCCTCATGAACCACATCGCCGAGGAGTTCCAGAAGCGCGAAGGCATCGACCTGCGCAAGGACCGGCAGGCCCTCCAGCGCCTCCGCGAAGCCTCCGAGAACGCGAAGAAGGAACTCTCCGGGAAGCTCAAGACGCAGGTCTCGCTCCCGTACATCACCGTCGGACAGGACGGCCCGAAGCACGTGGACATGGAGATCACGCGCGCCAAGTTCGAGGACCTCGCCCGCGACCTCATCGAACGCTGCCG
>JBFILE010000218.1:0-6577 GCA_041599855.1 Thermoplasmatota archaeon | reverse complement strand
TCAAAAACGGCGTGGACCGCGTGCCACGCGTCCCGCTCCGCATGCCCCGGGGGGCGGACGGTCGAACCGGTCGCGCGCAGGCTGCACGCGACGCGGAACGGATTCACCCCTTGAGCTGCTCGCCTTCGCGCGCCCGCTTCAAGAGGTCACGGACCTCATCCTTCAGCGTCCCCACGTCGCCGTGGTTCACCGTGACGACATCCGCAAGGGCGATGACCTTCCCGATGCCCCACCCGAGTTCACGCGAATCACGCGCATCGAACTCCTCGCGCGTCTTGATGTCATCCGGCCGCGCACGCTCCATGAGGCGCACGAACCGGAGGTCACGAGCCGCGTGGATGGACACCACGAAGAAATCCGTGCCCAGGGCGTTCCGGAAGACATCGACCTCCTCCATGGTCCGGACACCGTCGATGACAACGAGGTCCGCGTCGAAGGCCTCGATCCGCTCAAGGGTCCGCTCCGCCCAGATGCCGGGACCCTTCCGGGACCGCATCTCCGAGGCGACCGTGCCGACGACGGATTCATTCAGCGGCAGACCCCGCTCCTTGACCTCCGCCCAGATGGCGTCGCCCATGCGGGTGACCGGGATATCCAGTTCCTTCGCGGATTCCACAGCGACCGATTTCCCGGCGCCCGGCATGCCCGTGAATGCAATGACCCGCATCTCAGTTCCCTCCCGCAGCGATGAACGCGGCCACGTCCGAGTCCTTCAGGATGCCGTGGATGCGCTTCCCCGGCCTGCCATTCTCGAAGAACATGATCGTGGGGACGTACTCGAGGTTGAGGTCATCCCACACCGGGGCATCCTCGTCACTCACGTCCACGACGACGAACGGCGTGTCTGGGGCGTTCACCGACTCGCGCTTGAACGTGGGCAGGATCCGGTGGCAGAATCCGCACCACGTTGCGGTGAAGAACACGGGCACCATGCCCTTGTCAAGGTTCGAAGGCGAGAACTCGCGCCCGTCCACCTGGACCAGCATGTCCTCCGGAATCAGGCACCCCCGTTTAAAGCTTGCATCTCCCGCACGTGCGGGAAATGCCGAACACGCGAAGGCTTCAGGCGCGACGGCGCGGACCCTGCCGCCGGCGGGATGCATGTTAGCATTTCGCACGTGACGAAAGCGTATGCCAATCCCATGGAGGGTGTACCCTTGTTGCCCTACGATATGCGAAATGTTCGCTTCCACCCTCGGTAGTAGCAGAATCGTTATCCACTCTTCTCATGCTGCATGAATGAGGCGAACTGCGCCGTTGGGGGTGCGCTCGCTTTCAGTTCGGGGGTGTAAAATGATGCAACAGCCAGTTGACCGACCGCAGGTCCTCAACCTCGAGAGTCGGCGACGAATCCACGATTTCCTCACGGCGCGTCCAGGGTCGCACCTGAGGGAAGTGGCACGGTCGCTCGATCTTCCGTTGGGAACCGCCCTATATCATCTCGACTACCTGGTGAGCCACGACCTGATCGTTGTGCGCCGAGACGGACGTTACAAGCGCTTCTTCGTGAAGCACATGCTCGGCCGGGTGGAGAAGGACTACGTGAGTGTCTTCCACCACGATGTGCCCCGGCGCATCGTGACGGCGCTCCTGGCCTTCGGGAAGCGGACGCAACGCGAATTGTGCCGGGACGTGGAAGTCTCGCGCAGCACGCTGAGCTTCCATGTGAACAACCTGGTGGACTCCGGAATCCTCCGCTGCCAGGATGGTTGGCCGGAGAACACGTACTTCGCCGCCGACCCGGAGACCGCGACCCGGATGCTGCTCATGTTCCGTCAGCGGTTCAAGCAGTCGTGGGGAGATCGGTTCGCCGATCGCATCCCGGCGCTCGGGTCGGCTCCCTTCGCGTCCGCGGACGGTCCTCCGTTCCGCCACGGTGATGCTCAACCAGCGTAAGTGAAGCGCACGATGTCCCAGGGGTGGGGTGTCGCGCGTGGATGAATGAAACCGTAAGCAAGCCGCGCCAACCGCACGGCTTGGCACGCGCTCCTCCCGGTGGGCGCGTGTGGGCGGATTGCCGCCCGACCCCGCACGGGTGAAGCGGGGATCAACCAGGGGGTGTGAAAGATCGCAGCAGAATCGGAACCAGCGAAGCCCACGTTGGGCGTATTGCATCGGCCCGGCTCATTCGAGCAGGGGTCAAACGTCGTGTTCTACGGGAACAGTCTTCCCGTGGAATGCCAGCGGTGTGGCGCGTTCTTCGCCACAAGCTTCGGGCACAAGTATTGTGCGCACGTCACGTGCCCGATCGCGTTGAAGGAGTTCAAGCGCCGCAAGAGGAAGCGGACAAGCACCCTTGAGCAGGTGTACATACCGAAGAAGCGGCAGGAACTCGCCGAAGCCGAATGATCCCGGATCAGCCCCGCCAACCCGGCGGGGTTTCCCCTCTTTTTTCCACATGCAGTCGGCCCGCCACGAATGCCGCGGCGTCGACCCGCTCGACCCATTCCACCGGCGCATCACCGGACCCTGCACCGCAGATCCCTTACCTGCTGCCGGGCCGCGTGCCACGACCAGGATCCTCCTGGAACTGATACGGTTTCCGGAAAGAACCTATGTCCCGACCTATCGAGTCGGGCCTGCATGCGCGGGCTCCTTGCGGCCGTACTCCTCATCCTGATCGTCCCTTCCTCGATGGGCGATGTCGGACCTTCGACGTATTCGTCGAGCTACGCCGACTGCGATGACGACGGCCTCGGTGAAACGTGCGTATCCGGGTCCGAGTCCGCAACCGGTGTCGCCTCGGACGAGGAAGGTGCCGCATTCGGCGCCTACGTCATCCAGGGACAGGACCATTCCCAAGGTTACTACAGCGAGGAGCGCCAGAACGATTGGAACAGCACGACCCGCACAACGGGCGTCCGCGTCGTCGCCGCCGGTGAGGAGATCACCGCCGCCGCGGTCACGACCAGGTACACGTCGTCCATGACGCGGGACGGGCGCGAATCCACCACCGACCGGGACGAGGTCCGCCTGCAGTCCTCCGAAACCGGGCCCACGCCGACCGCAGTCATCGGCACCCGGGAAACCGGGGACTACCGCGGCTGCCACGTGGGAATCGTGGACGTCGAATCCTCGACGAACGAGGAGGTCATCATCCCGTGCGGTGACGATCCCGAAATCCCGATGACCACCCACCAGCGTCCCGGTGGCGCGATCCTGATCCTTCCTTGAACGAAAGCCCGGCCGGCCCGGACGGCGAATCCGCGCCACCAAAAACCCTATGAACGGCCACCCCGGTATCGCGGCATCCCCGAGGCCAGTCGGATGAGATCCACGCTTCTTCCTGTTTTCGCTGTTCTTGCGATCACGCTGCCTGTCCTCTCGGCCGTTCCGGTCGCGGACGCCCAGACCGGCCTCACCGTCGCCCTTGACGGCGTCCAAGGCCACTACGGACCCGAGTCGTGGAAGGATGTTCCTCCCCTCGGCCAATCCGGACTGCCGCTGACCAGCCCGGTCCCTGGAGCCACCGTGTACGAGAACCCGTACGCGAACCGCCCCCATTTCACGCCGACCGGGCCGGCCAACTACTGGGGCCACCTCGTCGACTTCAACCTCAGCCTCGTGGACGGCCAAGGCAATCCCGTGAACCCGTCGGCCACCACGACGTACGTGCTCGGGGGCCACGTCCAGACCCCCCTCGGGCGGATTCCCATCCAGTGGTCGCGGATCGACGCGGTGTCATTCACCGCCCGCATCGACGCGGATGGCGAGCAGGGTCGCACCGACTTCCCGGCACTCCCCGCGGGAGCCTCCACCCTCCACGTCGACATCTACAACGACCCCACCGATCCCACGCAGACGCGCAAGAAGATCGGTGACGCGGACATCCCGATCAGCTCGGTGGCGGTGGGTCACAACCTCCCCGGGATGTTCATCCCCGACGCGAATGTCATGTACTACTCGGACACGGGCGCCGGGAACCACAGCATCCTGTATCCCCGCCAGATCGGCCCCACCGAGACCATCGAAGCGATCTTCAACTTCGGGGTTCCGAACGCCACCGCCCAGGTGGTGCTCGGCGACAACCGGAACCGCCTCGTCATCGCCGAGGAATCCACGGGCTCCACAGGGCGCATCGCCGTGAACGTGTCCGCAGACGCGATCCTCGGGGTCGTCCCGAACGGCATGCTCATCCTCGAGGCGCACCTTGTCGGCGGCGTCGGTCTCTTCGGCCCGGTCGGCAGCACCGCAATCCTGATCCCGGTTTCCCCGAACAACGTGACCATCTCAGACCTCCTCTACGAAGGACGCGGCTTGGGCGACACCGAGATCCCGGATTTCGCGAGCCTCCGCGTGGTTGCCCTCGACTCGTCCGCAACCGCGACCTCCGGGTCCCGACGCGGCACGCTCCTTGTCCGCACCGGCATGGAGACGTTGACGACCGCGGAGTTCGCGCCGGATGCGCAGAATCCGAGCATCCGATCCGCGCGCATCCCCGCCCGCACCCTCGCGGCGGAGGAATTGAGCCGCTACGGCCTCTTCGCCATGTTCTCTGACCAGCAGAACCGATTCTACGGCATGGCGTCCGCCGAACGTGGCCTCGCCGTCTCGGTGGAGGCTGCGGCGCTCCGGCCCCAACAGGACGGTGCACTCCTTGTCACGGTGCGGAACCTGAATGACAACTTCAACGCGGGCCTTGACGTAGGACTCTCCCTTCCCGTGAATGTGGTCGTGCAGAACCTTCCCGGCGGCGGAACCTTCGAGAAGACGGTCACCCTGGACGAAGGCGGCGAAAGCGTCATCGAAGTGCCTCTCAGGGCCGGATCCATCGGATTCCACGCCATCCACGTGAATGCCACCGCCGGGGAACTGCGCGTGGAACGCGTGGCGAACCTGCTGGTCACTGTGGCCGAGCCGAGCGACCAGGGCTTCTGGCAGGAAGCGATTCCGGGTCCCGGCGCGGGCCTCCTCGTCCTTGCGGGGGTTGCCGTCGCACTCCTTGCCCGCCGCAAGCGCGTGTGAGCAGTTGCACATCGGTCAACCGCATCAGCGTGCGAAGGCGCGCAACGTGTCCGAGTACACGACTTCCAGCGCATCCACGACCCGTGCGATGGCGAAGTGGTCCAGCACCCGTTGACGGGCGCGTTTCCCCATTTCGCGGGCGCGTTCAGGGTCCCGGACGAGGGTATTGATCTTCTCGGCAAGGTCGCGCGCGTTCAACGGGTCCGTCAGGAGGCCCGTCTCACCGTCCGTGATGACTTCCGTGACTCCCGGAATGTCGCTGACGACCACGGGTCGCCCAGTAGCCATGGCTTCCAGCGCGGCGATGCCGAATGCTTCGAGCCGGGAAGTGGACGGGAGGGCGCCGAGGGTGGCCGCGGCATAGTAGTCGGGCAGCACGTCATATGGGACGCGCCCGGCGAAGACGACCTTGTTGCGGTAACGGGCGCTGTGGCTCAACCGTTCCAACGCGGCGCGCTGGGGTCCATCGCCCACGACGAGGTGCACAACGTCCGGGTCGGTGTGCTCGGCTGCGCGCACGAACTGTTCGATGCCCTTGTGGCTCTGGAGGCGGCCCACGAAGAGCGCGATGGGGCGATTTCCGAGGCCGAAGCGTGTGCGGGGGCCGTCGCCGTGTCGATGGGGGCCGAAGCGGCGCGCGTCCACGGGGTTCGGGACGACTTCGATATCCTCCCGTTTCCAGAGGGCGCGGCTCGTGCTCGCGTACGTTTTCGTGGTCGCCACGACGCGGTCGGCGCGGTTCACCGTGTACCGCCCGAGGGTCCGGCGGTACGTTTCCACCAGGAACCCGCCGCCGGGAAACGGGATCTCCAGGTCGCAGTGATAGGTGAGGATGTGGGGCAGCCGCGCCTGCCTTGCCGCTCGCGCCGCGAAGAAGCTGGTGATCGGCGGCGGGCTGTGCGTGTGCAGGAGGTCGATCCCGCCTGCGTGATCCGCGATCCACGTGCCAATCGCGGGCGTCACGGGCGTGTTGAAGTAGATGCCCCAGTGCGGGATCCGTTCGATCGTGTACCCTTGCCTTTCTTCGCGGGGCGGCGTCCCCGTGAGGCGCGTAGTCAGGACCGTCACGTCGTGCCCGCGTGCGGCAAGCTCGGCCGAAATGGTTTCCACGTGGCTTTCGACGCCGCCCACGTGGGGATGCAGGTAGGGCGCGACTTGGCAGATCCGCACGATCGATCGGCAACAGCGGCCGCCGGTAATAAGTTTTGAATGAACTTCGACGATGGATGGTGCGGCCGCGTCCGCATGGCGGCTCGCCGAGGGGTTTGCCCGTGGCCTCGCCTGTTGCGGTCCTTCACGCGGATCGCTCATGGCAGGGGTCGGGATCGGCCTGCGCAGGAGGTGCCTCCCCCGTGCGCATACCGAGAATCGAGTCCCGCCCGCCAGCCAAGAAACGAGCAGCGCCGCCCAGGCCCAGAAATGAGCCCCACCCGCCAAGCAGGAAAGGAGTCCCGCCCGCCAAGCAGGAAAGGAGTCCCGCCCGCCCAGCAGGAAAGGAGTCCCACCCGCCAAGCAGGAAATGAGTGGCACCGGGCAACCAGAGCGGGGGGTGCGCGAGGGGGGCAGCAGCCCGGGGGTGGCGAGTTAAGCAATCCACCCTCGGCGCAGGTTC
>JBFILE010000217.1:0-6613 GCA_041599855.1 Thermoplasmatota archaeon | reverse complement strand
CCACCCCGCGCGTCCCCGCCTCATTCCGGCTTGCTTCGCGCCCCCTACCTGCCCTTGCCCCGGCCCTTGGTCGCGCCCTTGCCCCTGCCCGAGCCCCCCCATCCTCGCCGATACCCACGCCGACAGGATCCTCCCGCATCCCCTCAGACACCCGACATTGCCCTGGATCCACTGCCTTCTTGTCATGCGTGGACATGGACCGGCTGTCGATGTGCCATCGAGCAGGACGGATGCGTCACCTGCCATCACGAGGTCACATGTCCCCGTTTCAACGATCGCCCCGATTCTGCCATCACGGAGAGGGTGCCAGCAACCAGCAGGACACCAAGCAGGATCGCGCCGACGGGCAACCTGCGACGGCGGACGATCATGGGAACGGGACGCGTCATGGCGCAGGGCTCCGATCGTTTCGTTCCGGGGAGTGCATGTTGGGGTCCAGCCGAGTCATGCACCGTCGAGGGGCTGGTCCGTTCCGACTTCGCGGGCATGGATCAGGGCCGCGGCACGCGCACGCCCATGGACCCGGGCTCCGTCCGTCATGAAAAGACGCGTCGCCCGCACGATTTCCCTGACCTCAGACCATCGGTCCATGATGACATCCCCGTCAGCAGCAATCCCTCCTCGAACCCGTGAAGATACGCCCACATGGACATTGCCGCGCACGTTCACGTCGCCCAGTACGGTGGCTCCACTTGCCAACGCGAGGGATCCGTCCACGTGCACATTGCCGCGGACGGTGACGCCCGCACCGATCTGAAGGTAGCCGCGGTGCGCCAGATCGCCATCCTGCTCGACGGTTGCGTGCACGTACCCGATCCGGTCAGGGAGCCGCTCGGTCCCGAAGTTCGTGGCGATGCGGCCCGACCCGGTCATCGCGATTGTTGGTTGGGGGTTCCCAACCGGCCGCATCGAAAGGCCCCCTTCGCCCGCGCCCCCGGCCGTCGGGGAATCGCGACGCCGGAGATGATCAAGAAGGAGGAGGGCGACCGGTACCACCAGAATGATCACCATGAGGACGATGACCACCATGTTCGCCGAGTTTCCAGCTTCCAATGTCACCCCTCCTCGACATTGAGGATTCCAGAATCCGCAGGAGGATCCGCTCGGACCCGGGTGGACGGACGCGCGAAGATGCCGTCCCGCACATCGATGGGCCCGACCGCTGCGCCCGGCTCGATGATGAGGCGTCCGTTGCACGAAATGCCGCCATTCGCGCTCGCGCCCTCCAGGACTCCGACGTTGCGTTCGCCCTTGATGGGGTCCCGGTGTCGCGTGTGGGCGGGGATCACGAAGTCCGGCCCGGGAACCAGGCTGAGGTCGCCGTCCCAAGTCGCGGCCTCGTGCGCATCCGGCCGGCGCCCGGTGTCGCAATCTGATGTGCCAGCTTCGGCGTCGCGACCGAATGGCGCGCGACCGGCCTTTGGCTCGGCGCCCTCGGTCCGGCCACGGCCGGTCAACCCATCCGACGATCGGTGCCTGTGTTCCGATACCCCCTGCAACATGGGTCGGAGGCCAAGGGCCGTTGCGGGATGCTCGACGTTCTCCGGTTCGGACTCCCGCTGGGATCGCTTGCGGTCCTTCATGGGCTCATTCTCCCGACCATCCTTCGCGCATGTCCAGCGCCGGTCCCCCCACATGGCCAACGGCCACGGTCACGGGCTGCGCCGTATTCGTTCCATGGGCCAACGCGAAAACCCCGAGATCCACCGCGCGCATGACCTCGAACTTGGCCATCGCGACCGCGGAGGCGCCCCCGCCGACGCCAAAATTCTCGGGCCCGGGAGTGAGGAACTGGGCGACGCGAGCCTTGGCCGGAATATGCCAGCCGAACGCACCGTACTGATCCACGAGATCAAGTTCCAGGTGGCCGGACGTCCGGATGATCCGTGTATCCTTCGCAGGCCCCATCGCGGCGACCCATTCCACGAAGTCCTCATCATCCGCCCGGGCGGACGAATGCAGGATGATGATCCGCTTGTCCCGGTGGACATCATCAATCAGGACACCCGCCACGCCGTCCCCGGGCGCAGGGTTCCGACCGTCGAATTCCACATTCAGCATTTCCGGGAATTCGATGCGCTGCGTCAAGGCGAAGAGTTCCGGCGCCTTTCGGTCCGGGTTCGCAGCCAGCGTGATGCGGACGCCGTGCCCATCCCGGAGCGGGCCGACCGTTGCGTCGCTGTTGTCCGGATCATGCGGGATCCACCCGAACGGTAGATCGTAGGGTGCGATCATGGACGGGCCCCATGCAAGGAATTCCGGATTCAGGATCGCCACCGGATGGCCGGCCAGTGCGAGATGAACGACCTCGGATTGTCCGCGGATATCGCCGCTTGCACGATCCGAAACCACGACACGGAACCCGATTGATGGACGCAACGCGGTCTCCGGCGGTTGGAAAACGGTGTAGGCGGCTGATTCCCCGGGCGCAAGCGTGTATGGCCCGCGCGAGACGGACCACTGGAACCAGTTCTGGAGGTGATTCGCGGGGATGAAGAACACGGGCGACACAAGGTCGTCGCCGCGATTCGTGACCACGACGTCCACGTGGGTGACCACGCCGAATGCGTCGGGATCGGCGACTCTTGTGGGAATGACATCGAGGGTGAGGCCGGGAACGGTCGCAAGGTGAGCGATGGCGATCCCTGATACTATCGCCCCTTGCGCCACGACGATGGCGGCCAGGAGAATCGTGGGAGGGGCGGCGGGAGTCATGACGGCGCCTCCATGGGTGGGTCATCGTGCGAACCCCGGTCCGATCCTTCACTGCTGCCCGCTGATGAACCCGTCGGCGTCGGTCGTGCGTGCGCTGAAACGAACGACGGATATGCGCGCACCAGCACGTACAATGCGATCGGGTAGAACATCTCGAAGTAGTTCTGGAGGGACCTCTCGGAGAACGCAAGGACGACAGCGGGAACGATCCACGCCAACTCCCGGAGTCGATCATACCGGATCCAGTACGCAGCAAGGAACGAGAGAAGGACACTGCCTGCCAAGAGATGCAGGAGGAACGGGTCCACGGCCAGCGCGCCCGTGTACATGAACACGGTGACTCCCTGCGACAATGGTACGAGGGATTCGCCACCCAGCCCGAATGGGGTGAGGACGCCCCGGAGCCACGCCATCGGATCCCAGATCAGGAACGGCAGGTTCGGAACCAGGAACGCGACGGCGCCGCCCCAGGTGGCGCGCGCGAATTCCCGGACCTGCTGGCGCCGACCAAGGTGCGCGTGATCTTTCCAGAGGGCGATGAGGAGGAACGGCGCGATGAACCAAACCGTTTGCTTCACCGCGGCTGCCAGGCCGAAGAGCATGAACGCGGTCCGTGGACGCCCGTCCCAGAAGATGAGCGCGGAGAGGAGAAAATAGACGAAGAGGATGTCGAATCCGCTCACGGTGAACGCGAGGAAGAACGAGCTGAGGAAAAGCAGCGAGATTGAAACGAGCCGCAGGTGCCGTGGCAGCGCGAGGAAGAGGAGCGCAAGCAGGCCGATGAGGAACGCGAGGGACGCGGGCCGCAGATCGGTCAACCCGAAGGCGACGAAGGGAACGTACAGCAGGAACGAGAGCGCCGGATAGTTGAGGTTCGAGACGATTCCACCGGTCGTTGTGGGCGTTTGCACGTAGTACGGGACGTTGAATGATTCGTACCCGGCGACAAGGTTCGCCACATACGGGTTCCGGCCCGCAAGTAGTTCCTCGGCGGACTGGTGGACGAAGAGCAGGGCGTCCGAGGTGTAGTGGAGATTGACCACCGTCGTGGTGATGATCGTGTAGAATGCGAGCGCCTGCAGGAGCACGAAGAAACCGATGAAATCCAGGCGCTCGTGACGCAACTTGAGCATGGCGAGGACGAGAAACGCCAAACCCCCGAGGTAGTAGAGGGAAACGAGGACCTGCACCCAAAGGTTCTCGTGGATCCGGCCCACCCACCACAATTCGAATCCGAGGCGGAAGAGCACGAGGCTGACGATGAACACGCCGAGCCTTGCAATCCAGCCGTGGAGGTCGCTCACCCGGACGACGGGGTCCGAATCCGGTGCGGAGGGTTCCGCGCGAGTCACCGGCCAGGCCCCCGCGTTGCCTGGAGGTGCCTTGCGGCCGGCCTTGCGACGAGGCCGGGCCGGATTGCGCCCGGGGAAGGATCGCGCCCGGCGCGGGGGTCGGATCCGGATCCGGATTCCGGTTCGCCACGCTTCCCCAAGGCCCACCGGGCCCCCGCGAAATTCGCCACAAACCCGGCGCTGATCGCGACAAGTTCAGCCGCCAGGACGTTCGCGCCCGCGCCGAACACCAGCGCCGAGAACGTCGCCAGATTCAGGACGAGGCCGGCTGCGCAGGCAAGGTGGAATCGCCCGAATCGCGAAAGGAAGCCGCGGCGCCGGGAATCGCGGAACGTGATGCCGTCATTCCAGGCAAAATTGTGGACGACGCTGGCTTCGATGGCGACAAGCGCGGCCGGAAGCGCAGCTACGCCCAGGCCGTGTGTGAGGATGCCCAGCACCCCGAGGTTCACGAACGTGCCCAGCAGGCCGGCGGTCGCAAACGTGGAAAGCTTCCTGGTCGCCCGTCGATTTCCATGATCCGATCGGGCGAGGGATGCGAGATGTCGAACGTAATCCGCCACGACCCGCTGCGACAGTTTGCTTTTCCCGCGGGTCCGCGTCCCGAAGACGTAGGGCACCTCACGCACCCGGCCGATGTCCCCCCGGACGAGAACCTCGAGAAGAATCTTGAACCCGTGGGGCTCAAGGTCCCCCGCCCGGACGGCGTCACGCCGGACGAGGAAGAACCCGCCAGTCGCATCGGTGATGCGATGCGTCCGCACCGCACGCACGGCCAACCACGCAAGGTCGCGCGCGGCGCGGGACACGAGGCGGCGCGCCAACGGGAACGCATCCCCGCTTCCGCCGGCCACGAACCGGCTGGCCACCACGAGATCGCATCTTGTCCCTTCGGCTTCCCGGATCAAGGAGCGGAGGACACCGGCGGGATGCTGCCCGTCCGAGTCCATCACAATCAGGTACGTCCCGGCGGCCACGTCGAATCCTTCCGCAACGGCGCTCGCGAGGCCACGCCTGCCCACGCGCTGGACGATGCAGGCATCGGGCCGCACCAGCCGGACTTCCTCCACCGTTCCGTCGCTGGAACCGTCATCCACCACGATGATCTCGTGTGCCACGCCCTCCAAGGCCGCCGTGATTTCGCGGAGGAGTGGCCCGATGTTTCCGGCCTCATTCAGCGTCGGAAGGACCACGCTGACGAGTGGCTGAGGGTGCAGCTCGGGAGTTCCCTGCGGCGCATGGTCGATCAATAAGACGGCGGATCCACCGTGGACAGGTCCTCGGCCCGCGGGGAAAGGATCCGGTTGAATGAGTACGCTGCCGGGGCACGCCGTGCCCGGCGCCGACGGACAGGCGACCAGGCGAAGCGAGCCGATCAGTGCGCGGCGTGGTCCAGCCGCGGAAGCTCGCTTCCACAGGCCGGGTTTGGCCGGCACGGCCGTCAGGAGCGCCGGACCCGTCGGGGGGCCGGCCGCGTCATGAGGCATCCGGGTGGTCACTCAGCGAGTGGGCGTTATATACCGAATGGAGGACGACGAAAATGGCGGGTACGACAACGCGGCCCCGTTCATGCGGGCGGAATCGTATTATACGCCCGCGCGGGTTCGAGGCGCATCCGGAGCGGTTCACAATGGCGACTACCATCGAGACCTTCGAAGACTGGGTCGGCGAGTTCCACCAGTGGCAGAAGGACATCGGTTTCGACACCGATCTCCTCGGCGACTTCCAGTTCGAGACCAAATACGCGGAAGAGGACAGCCCCGTCATCGAGTTCGGTGACTACAAGGGCCGACCCAAGTGGAACTCGTACATGCAGATCCCGAACCAGCAGGTTCGCGACGCCATCCTGAACATGATCGTGTACCAGGGGGACACCGAGTTCGCATCCGTCGAACAGCAGCGCCACCTCCTCGAGTCCGCGCCCACCGACTACGACCTGAAGAGCGCCGTGCGCATCATGGCCGAGGAACAACGCCACGGCTGGCAGATGTGCGACCTCCTCGTCAACTACTTTGGCGAGACCGGCAAGGTCGAAGCCCGCAAGCAGTTGGAACGCCGCAGCTGGGACAACGAGCGCCTCCTCGGTTCCTTCAACATCCCGATCGAGACGTGGCTCGACTTCTTCGTGTACACTGAATTCGTGGACCGCGACGGCAAGTACCAGCTGAAGATGCTCTCCCGCAGCGCCTTCAGCCCCCTCGCCCGCTCCATGGGCCCCATGCTCAAGGAGGAGAGCTTCCACCTCGGTACGGGCCACACCGGCCTCCGCCGCATCCTCCAGCACAACAAGATCCCCACCACGCTCCTCCAGAAGTGGTTCAACATGTGGGTCC
The DNA here is from genome assembly GCA_041599855.1 of Thermoplasmatota archaeon. Taxonomy (GTDB): domain Archaea; phylum Thermoplasmatota; class SW-10-69-26; order JACQPN01; family JAJPHT01; genus JBFILE01. The sequence continues at coordinate 213 of JBFILE010000217.1, read as the reverse complement.
CGACCGCGTTCGACCTCTTCGGCAAGGACCAGTCCGGCACCGCGGAATGGGCGTACGTGTGGGGCATCAAGGGCCGCTTCAACGAACTCGAAACCGACGACGAGCTCGACAAGCGCAACATCAACGACTACAACCGGACCCTCTACTACGAGGAGTGCCTCGGACTCGCCGAACAGCTGAACACGGCGAAGAAGGGCGACCAGCCGGACCTGT
>JBFILE010000216.1:0-6641 GCA_041599855.1 Thermoplasmatota archaeon | reverse complement strand
TCCTGATGATCGACGTGATCTGGCTGGTTGCGGGAGGAATCCTGGCCCTCCTCGCAGGCGTCGTGGCCCTCCGATACCGGCGCGGCCAAACCGACCCCCACGGCGGACCCATGGACACGGTGACCGATCCCTCCGGCCTCCGCATCGGCGGCATCACCGCCGTCGCCTTCACCGCCAGCTGGTGCCCCTACAGCCGCGGCTTCGAACGCGCCTTCCGCGCCTGGACCCCACCCCCCGGCGTCCGCAAGATCAAAGCCGACATCTCAAGCGAAACCAATCCCATGTGGGACACGCACCGCGTCAAGATCACGCCCACCGTCATCATCATGCAGGACGGCGAGGAAGTGTGGCGCCAAAACGGACGCAGCAACCGCGGACTCGGACCCAAGGACCTCGAACGCATGACCCGAGAAAGCGGACGACGCGCCCAAGCATGACGAACGCGCGGCGGCCAGCAGATACCGGGCCTGCATCCTCCACGCCATCAACCCCGAGAGGCCTCACCAGCCACCAAGGGCCAGCGGGCGCCGCGCGCCCTCCGGGGGCACAGCCTCCCGCCGCTTCATGTAATAGAGATGCTGGCGAGCATCGCGCAGGTTCGCGCGGCCCTCGACAACACCCTGCTTCTGCAACCGGTTCACCGCCCACCGCACCGTCCGCGCCGGAAGCTCGCTCGCACCCACAAGGTCGCGATGGGTCAGGGGGCCACGTTCCGTCAAGAGGCGGGCAAGGACCCGGGCACTCGCCGGGAGGTCATCCCCAACGAATTCGGACGCCACGCGTTCGGGTTCAGCCACGACACGGCCAAGGACGTCAGAGTGGATCGCCGGGACAGCGGAAGTCATGGACCCACGAACCCCCATGGGGCTAATGAACAATTTCTTCAATGGGATTGACCATCAGTCAATCATGCCTCGCAGGGAACGCCCCCTCGTCGACCTCCCGCCCGCAGTGGAACTGGCACGCCTCCGAAAGGCCGTCATGACCCAGAAGGAGATGGCGGAACGGGTGGGCGTGGACCGGGGCCAGCTCTCCCGGTTCGAGCACGGCAAAGGCGAGATGTCCTACGACAAGATCCGCCGCTACGTCCACGTCCTCAACCTGCGGCGCACCGCGAGCGACCCCCGGAAATTCCTCATCGAACGCATCATCCACCGCGGCCGGATCCCGGAACTCCGGCCCACGGATTCCGTGGACCACGCCCTCGAGACCATGGTCGTCCACGGCATCCACGCGCTCCCCGTGCTCACCTCCCGCGGCGACGACTACCTCGGAGTCCTCTCCGACGTGGCCGTATGCGAAGCCCTCGTGGACCCCGACGCCGACCGCGCCCTCGCCCGCCCCGTCGCCACGTTGCGCCTCGACCCCCTCGACCGGGTCCGCGTCGGCGACCACCTCCCCCGCGTCGCCGCCCTCCTCGCCTCCCAATCCCTCGTGCTCGTCGAGGACGATGACGGCCTCCCCGCAGGCTTCGCCACCCGCCCCGATCTCTTCCCCCTGGTGCTCGGTCAAGGCGGGAGATGATGGATGCTCCGTGGCGGGGCCGATTCGCTGTTCGTTCGGCCTCTGCACCAACACCATGACAAGCACAAGGCGAAGGGGCGACCGTCCAGGCCTCAAGAAAGCGACGGTGTCAACACCAAAAACTAGCCGACAAAGACAAATCGAAGGACTCCGCTAGAGCGGCTCGGGTGATGATAGTTTGAAGAAGGGGAAGAAGCTGCCCGCGATCGAGATCGAAGGGCATTCCGAGAAACGATACGCGCTCATGGATGGAAAGATCGTGCCCGTGGCACCGGACCACGATCGAATGCCATCGCCGGGTGAACTCAACAACAACTGAGTTCACATCCCCGCGGATCGCGGCTTCGCCGCCCCGCGGGATCCACCGGTATCCAGCCGCGCCCACCGTCCACGTGGTGCTGAACCTGTCGGACGGGGACACGGGAGCCGGGCCCTGAGGCGGCCACTTTTCGCCCTGCCGCGCCAATGGAACAACGTTTTCACCACGCGCGAGCCATGCCGGCTACGTGGCCGGACCCCCCGCTCCCGAACCCCGCATCCACGCCCGCGCCTACGTGCATCCGTCTGCCGTCCTCATCGGCGACGTCCACATCGGTCCGGACGCCAGCATCTGGCCCCACGCCGTCCTCCGCGGCGATGTCGGCCCCATCCGGGTCGGCGAAGGCGCCAACATCCAGGACGGCGCCGTCATCCACACCGACCCCGGGAGCATGACCGACATCGGCGCCCGTGTCACCGTCGGGCACCGGGCCGTCGTCCACGGCGCCGTCATCGGCGAGGAGACCCTCATCGGAATGGGCAGCATCGTCCTCGAACGCGCAGCACTCGGCACCGGGTGCCTTGTCGCCGCCGGTGCCGTCATCCGCGAAGGGTCCACCCACGCCGCCGGAAGCCTCCTGGCAGGGGTGCCCGCGAAACTCATCCGCACCGACCCCGCCCTCCGGGAACGGAACCGCGCGAACGCGGACCGCTACATCGGGTACGCGGAGCGCATGCGCGCCGGAACCTTCGGGACTCGCCACGTCGGTCGCCCATCGACGGACCCGTGACCCATTCCGAAACCCGCAAACGCGGGGCCATTGATCCCGGCGTGTGATCGGACCCGACCTCGCCCGACTCTTCGTCGCCGCCACCCTCCTCGCATTCGCGAGCTGGACGGACTGGATGTGGCGCCGGGCGCCCAACGTCCTCTGGGTCATCCTCGGCGGCGCAGGCCTCATCATCCTCGGCGTCGAAGCCGCCCTCGACTGGGACCGCATGGTCGGACTCTGGCCGTACCTCGTGGCCGCCCCCGCCCTCGCCCTGTTCTTCTTCGCCGCATGGTGGATCGGCCTCATCGCAGGCGGCGCGGACGCGAAAGCCCTCATGGCCCTCGCATTCCTCCTGCCGTTCCCCCTCGACATCGGGCCCCTGCCGCTCATCCAGTCCGTGATGCCGGGCAGTGTCGCCCTCCTGAGTGATTCCCTGATCGCCGTCCTCGTGATCCCCGTGTACTTCCTCGTCCGGAACACTTTCGCCGGTGATTTCGGCCTCCGCATGTTCCTCGGCCGCCGCGTGCCCCTCGACACCCTCGTGGATCGGCAGGCCTGGCCCATGGAGCGCGTCGTCGACGGCAAGGTGAAGACGTCGTGGTTCCCGAGCCGCAGCGAAGCTCCCCTCGACGAGACGGTCACCGCCCTCCGGGAGGCCGGCGTCGAGCGGGTCTGGATCACGCCGAAGATCCCCTTCATGATCCCGATGCTCATCGGCCTCGTCGTGGCGTACACCCTGGGCGACCTCCTCATGGGCTCCCTGAAGCTCATCCTCGGCCCCATCTGAATACACGCTCTGCCTCAAGGTTTAAGAGGAGCCAAGCTGCCGTTCGGCGTGAAGCCCGTGTTGCCGCCCCGGATTCGCGCCCTCATCCCAGTCGCCCTCATCCTCCTCGCAGGCGTCCACGCCGGCGGTGCAGGGGCGACCCACGAGGATGCGCGGGATGGTGCCCGATCCCTGTCCCTTTGGCCGGACATGGTCGGCGTCGGCACCCTGAAGCTGCCCATCCTCGGCGGCCTCGACCTCGTTCTCGAACCGTACGGCGTGCGCACCGACGATTACCGCCTGAGCCAACGCGGCATCCTTCAGCGCATCACCACGCCCGGAACCGCCCTCACGGCATTCCAAGGCACCGTCACGGGGGACCCGGACTCCGCCGTCCGCGTCCTCGTCGGACCCTCCGGCGTGACCGCCATCATCCTCACGGGGGACGACACCGTGGTCGTGTGGCCGAAACGGTTGACGGACCCGGACGCCCCCCGCTCCGCCCACGCCTACACGGTGGACACGGGTGGACGCGCCGCCTTCGCGGACCCGGTCGACTCCGGGGGCGAACCCGGCATCCCGGATCCGATTCCCGAGCAACCGTTCTACACGCTGCCCGCCACCCAGGTCCGCCAGGCGCGGATCTTCATGGTCGCGGACGAGAAATTCACGCGGTACCACGCCGCGTACTACGGCATCGGTGCCACGGACCGTGCCGAGGAGGTCGCGATTGCCGTCGTCCTCATGCTGGACGCCGTGTACGCGAAGCAGGTCGGCGTCCGGTTCTCGATTGCGGGCGTGGACCTCTGGACCCGTCCCGATCCGTTCCTCGCGCCGACCCTCAGCGCGACCCTCGGTCAACTCCGTGACTACTACGAGTTCGGCGGCGGCCGGGTCACGGCGCCGTCCCGCGACCTGACCCACCTCCTCACGGGGATCGACCACCCCGGAACCGAAGTTGGCCGCGCCTACGTGGGATACCTGTCCACGTCGTACGCGTACGGCGTGAGCGAAGTCCTTCTCCCGACCCAGCGGACGGCCGTTCTCGTTTCCCACGAGGTCGGCCACAACTTCGGCGGCGTCCATGAGCGCGCGGAAACGTCCCCGCCCACCCTCATGCAGGCGAACGTGTGCACGTGCCATGAGTTCTCGGACGGCATCCCGTCCGAATGGTACGACAACCTCGCCATCGTGCAGGGCATCGCCCGCGACCGCCTCGGCGGCTCGTCCACGTCCCTTTAGGCGGCGCTGGAAAATCAAGGCCCGCCAGAAAAATGTCCGCGTGAGCAGGAATGCCCCCTGAGGGGGCGCGCCGGTCCCGAGCCACGGGGTACCGGCGCTGGGCAGGGAAGTTGGGGTGGGATTGAGGAGCTGTTCGAGGAAACGCTCTTCCCTGCTTGGGATCGGGTTCGGCGGGCGTGGTACTCGTGATCTTTGGAGGTGGCCATGGGGCCCTCGGGGGCGCGGGCCGTTTTCCACCCGGGGACGGAGGGGCGGTGAATGGCGTTGTGGACCGCGGCTCCACCTCGTCCATCCGCACCCCGCCGAAGCTGTGGGGCGGTGGCCGGAGGCACGTGCCGACGCCTGCCGCGCGAGTTACGTTACCATGACGCCAGTACGGAGGGGGCTGCTGCGACGCCCATGCCGGGCCGTCGAACGGGATGGCGGCGTGAGCGCCCGCTCGGCGAGTCAGGAACGGCGCGAGCGCCGGTAAGAAAGAGGTCGCCGACCCGGCGCACGCTGGCAACCGGGCCGACTGGGCAGGGAAGTTCTTAGGGAGGCTTGGGGAGGCTTACTGAGGAAAACGCTCTTCCCTGCTTGATGAGGACTTCGCCGGTTCGACTATTTACGTGTTCGGCGAGCACCAAAGGCGCAATCCGCCCAAAGGCCTCCCGGTCCGTTGCGGCCCTGTGCCCTTGGGCCGCTGCTCACAGGCGCCGCAGGACCGCCCGCACGGGGCTCCCGTCAAGGTCCACGAGGCGGAGGGGGAACGCGAACATCTCGTATGTCCCCGGGGCCGCGTCCTCGAGGCGCACGTTCTCCAGGATGCCGGCGCCGCCCGCGGCGAGGATCTTGTGCGACTCCAACGTCTTCGAGTCGAAGGCGTCCATGCTGGGCGCGTCCGAGCCCACGAGGCGGATGCCGTGGCGCACGAGTTCCCGCGCGGCGTCCGGATGGATCGACGTGAAGCCCTCGTCGAAGTGCGTGGGATCGGTGCGCGGCCGGGTCTTGAACAGGATGCGCTCGGCCCGTCGCAGGTCCACGTCCTCGAAGTGCTCGGGGAGGACGGCGCGGGGCGCGCCCGGAACCTCGATCACGGTCGCCTTCCCGGCGTAGAGATCAAGGGGCATCCGGGCCGCGTCCCACCCGTGATCATCCACATGCAGGTACGCGTCCACGTGGGTGCCCGTGTGGGTGCTGAGGTCGATCTCGGACACGTTCACGCTGGCGCCTTCGGCGATGGCCATGGTCCACTTGCAGGAGAACGGTTGATCCCCGGGCCAGACGGCTGTTTTCGGGGACACGGGATGGGACGCGTCGATCCACACAGGGGCGGGACCGGACTGGGTCTGCATAAAAGGCGCACAGGCCAAGGGGCAGGCCAAGGGGCGGGAATGGGTCTGCCCCGGCAACGCCCACGAGGGGGGCCGGGAGGGGGCAAGGGCTTGCATCTCCCGTTGACGCGGGTCACGCGGCGGCCGTCGTGTTCTCGTCCGGCTGCCCCTTTTCCTCGTACTTGCTCGGGCATCCCATGACGACTTCCTCGCCCATGAGCACGAGGCGGCCATCGGCGCCGCGGACGAGGGTTCCCTTGAGGACGACCGTGCGGCCTTCCGGGTTCACATCCATCGGCATCGTCGTCGTCCAGATGACGGGGAGGTCGTGGACATCGTCCGTCAATTCGAAGGTGACGGGCGTTCCCGTGTTGTTGAAGGTGCCCCGTTTCACGGTGGCCTTCAATTCCACATGGGTGCCGACGAGGTCGTCACTGGATTCGACGACGGAACTCACGGACTGCAATGCGTCCGGTTGGGCGCCCGCGAATGCGAGGATGCCGCCACCGGCCGCAAGGAGCAGAAGGAGGGTGAGCTTCGCCGATTTCTTCACGAAGGAACGAAAAACTCGCACGCTAAATGGCTTTCGGTGGCCGCGAGGTAACCCCTGTGGCTGCCGGAAGCGGGCGGGGGCTGCCAGGTCAACCAAATCGCGCCGGCCGCGAGGGGTGGGGTGGGACGGTTGGGGTCCCCGCCATCCCACCCCCCTCGCGCCTGTCGGCGCCGCAGGATCCGCGAAGCGGATCCGAGGACCGAGACGTGGCG
>JBFILE010000215.1:0-6713 GCA_041599855.1 Thermoplasmatota archaeon | reverse complement strand
GGATGATTGCGCGCATGGGAGCCTGCCTCGGCGAGACAGTTTCCGTAACGATACTTGAAGCGTTCCCGGATTTCGCATTCATTTACGTCGCGAAGCGGCCACGACCGCAGCTCCCGCGAGGGCGACGAGGGCCATCCCGGCACCCAGGGGCGTGTCGTTGCTGTCGGGCCCGGCCGTGCCCTGCGAGGGTGCGGCGGCGCTTTCGGGCGCCGCGCTCGGGGGCACGTCGAAGCCGAAGTCCACGGCGTTGCCTGTCGTGGCGGAGGCGGCCGCGGCGAACGTCATGACCCGCACCTGCGCCGTACCCCCCGGGAATCCCGGGTGCGGTCGCACTGAAATCTCGAATACGCGGCTCGCCTGACCGGCCTGCCGGAGGCCGAGCACCTCCGGATCTGGAAGGATCATTTCCGCGTTCCGGAGGCGGCCCGCATCCGAGAAGCGCACTTCCGCCGGCGCATTCCCGTGATTCGTGATCTCCACGGTGGCGACCGTCCGCGACGGTGTGGCAACCACGTCGAGGATGCGCCCCGTGATATGTCCCCTGAATGCCGTCGTCACGGCGCCCGCTGCCCCTGCTTCGGCGGCATCGTAGAGGGCGGTTTCGCCGGCTCGGACCACGATGCCCAACCGGCCTTCATGGAACGCCGGGGCGTCCGTCCCCGCGGCGACGAGCGCCACGAACGTCGCACGGTACGTGCGTTTCCCCGGGCCCGTCTCGATGCGCTGCGTAATCGGTTCCATCCACGCGGCCGCCCAGTCGGGGGATTCCACGATTTCCGCGCGGAGAGCGACTTCGGACGCGAGCGCGGGCTCCACCGTGTAGGTCACGTTGAAGAACAGCTTCGCCGGGTCGCCGCCAGGGGCGACGATGGCCGGTGAACCCACTGTCACCGTGAGCGTGGGGGCGACCGCTGCGGCGGCCGGCGTGGCAGGGACAAGCGCCGCGGCAAGGGCAAGGGCAGTCACGAGGAGTACGGTCCGGGAGCGCAACACGTTCCTTTGCCTGTGGGCGGGTGGTAACCGTTTGGGAAGGGGACATGGGCCTCTTCGCGCCGGGGCATCCCCGGGACCCGTCCGGAGGCTGAGGCCGGCGGCGAGGCGCCCATGGGGAATCGGGGTACGACAAACGTTATCATCGCGACGCGGAACTCCGGCCCTCCTGGAGAGGCAGCCATGGCCAAGCCGACACCGATCATTCTTACGATGCTGACCCTCGTGGTCGCGGGATGCGTCAACGTGGAATCACTCCCCGACGACGTGCAACCCGGCGCCACGACCGTGGTCCCCGTCGAGCGCATCCTCCCGTACCTGGACCTCTCCGAGGACCACAACCACGGCAATGCGTCCCAGCACCGCAGCGGCTGGAACCTCGACATCATCGGACACTCGATCCTGGCCGAGTCGTACGAGGAACTCGGCCAGTACAACCACGTGGTGCTGAACGGGGATCTCGCCTACGTGAGCGCGTACCGCGTTTCGCCGTCCCAGGAGCCCGGCCTCATCATCGTGGATGTCGCGGACCCCACGAACCCCGTGGTCCTCGGATCCGTCACGAACCCGGACACGACGCCCATCGACGTGTTCCTCTCCGACGACGGCCGCTACGCATTCCTCGCAAGCCACCGCCTCGAAAACGGCGTGGTTGCGCTCCCGTCGTCATGCACCGGCACGCCCGCCATGAACGTGTGCGCACCCTTCCTCCCGTACGGCGTCCAGATCGTGGACGTCCAGGACCCGACGAACCCGCAGATCGTGGGCAGCTACACGTCCGCCCCCGCCGGCGCCCACACCGTGAAGTACCACGAGATCGGCGGCGAAGGCTATGTCTTCATTGCGAGCTACGGGTTCACGAGTTTCAACCGGATCGTTGCCGGTGTCGAGATCGCCCGGTTCGTCGAGGACCCTGACGGCGCCCACCTGGAATTCGTCAGCCGCTATACCATGGGATCGCCGCCCACCGAGGGCCGCTCCTTCGTCCACGACATGTGGGTCGAGGAACACCCCGTGACCGGCGACCTCCTCATGTATGTCTCCCACTGGGATTCCGGCGTCCGCGTCGTTGACGTCTCGGACCCCGCGATGCCTCGGGAGATCGCGGCATGGGACGATTTCGATGCCGCCATCTACGGCAACATCCACTTCGCGCGCCCGTACCCGGAACTCATCGACGGCGTGCACATCACGGTCGCGGCGCCGGAATACGGGTCCGCGGAGCACGCGGGCAAGTTCTGGATCCTCGACACGACGGACCCGACCGCACCGAAGACCCTCGGGCAATGGACGGTTCCCGGCGATCCGTTCTCGGACTCGAACTACCGGTACAGTCCCCACAACTTCGACTTCAAGGACGGCCTCATGGTATACGCGCACTACCATGGTGGCGTGTGGGTCATGGACATCTCGGACTCCGCGAACTGGTCAGACCCGAAGCCGGTCGCATTCCGGTTCACGGTCCCGGACGAGGATGTGATCCTGCCGGATGATGCACCGCGCGTCTGGAACGCCGTGTTCCGGGAGGATGGACGGATCGTCGCAAGCGACATCACGAGCGGGCTCTACGTCCTTGAGATCGGCACGCGCGCGCCGGGCGCACCGCCGTACGAAGGGCTTGTCTGACCCGCATGGGAGGCGAGCGCAGCGCGCGTCGCCTCGACAGGTCCGCGGCCGGTGAAGGCGAAGAACGGCCGGCCGCGGCCTCAGGTCGGTCGATCCTATGGGGTGACCTGGATCACGATGGAACTCGGTCGCGTGGGGACCGGGGTTTCCACGAGGATGACGGCTTCGCCGTCGATCCCGTCGTCGGTGGTCACGCGCTCGCCCGAGTCATGGATCTTCCAGCCGGCTGTTTCGCAGCAGGCGGCAAAATCCTCAAGGTCGGACGTCGGGATGCTCAACTGGAATCGCAACATTTCGGGGCTCACGGAACTACCTCTCGATGGCTCAAGGCTCCCCTTGGGGGGGCCCGTGCTCCGCCACCTGCCAGGGCTTGGATACCCGTTCCCCTAAAGGCCCTGGAGAAAAACCGAAAGGATTGAATAGGGTGTCGGAGGGCGGCCAACTATTCAGGACATGTGCATGTTTTTCGCCAGCATGGCACTTTTGCACATGAAACATGTTGCGCTGAACAGAATGGTGCATCAAAGGATCAGGGCCTTCGATGCCTTTCCCCGGTGTACCCGAAACCTACAACCTTCCGGACGGCAAAGGCAAGGGTGCATGGTACTCCGACGAGAGGAACGTGAAGAGCGCCGAAAACTCCGGGAAGCCCGCGGCGGCAATCTGAGTGGCAAGGCGCCCAATCATTCGGCACGCGGCAAGATGTGAGCCGACGGAAGTCGCGCGCGCACCCCAATTTGGCCCACCGTGGCATGAGGCGGGGGCCTGTGGCGGCGGATTTCATTCCGCCTCCGACACCCGGTCCCAGTCTCCGGTGCGCCCTCCTGCGCGCCGCGTTACGCCCCATCACCTTGCGCCGCTCAGCGCCTTGGGCGCCCACGATGTGTGCCCATCCCCGCCTTGCGTCCCTTCCGGCTTTGCGGCCCCTCGCCGCCTTGCGCCCCTTGCCGTCTTGCCGCCCTCGCCGCCTTGCGCCCATGCCGTTTTGCCCCCTCGCCCCCTTGCCCCTCTTCCCGCCTGCGGCCCTTCCCGCCTGCGGTGCTGGTGCTACTTCAAGCGGACAATGATGCGGCTTGCGCGCTGCTGGTCCTCCGGCATCCGGGCCGACTTCCGGAACTGGGTGCGGTATCCGTCCGCGCGTTGCCAGAACCGCTTCGGGGTCCGCTTGCGGAGCGCCTCGAACTCCTTCGGGTCGAGCAGGAACTCAAGGACGCCGCGGGGCATGAACACGGTGTAGTCACGGTCCGGCTGGAGTTTGCCGTACTCGTCGAGGGCGCGGTAGAAGCGGGCGATGAGGCGGTCGATGTCCTCGTTCGTGAAGAGGAGGGGTTCGCCGGAAGCGAGGCGCTCGCGGGGACAATAGTCGTCCACGTCGAGGACCACGCCGTACATGCGGCACACGGCAGGGCGGAATGCGTAGATGCTGCACCCGGCATCGAAGAACGCGCAGTGGAGCGCCCCCGTGATGTCGTCCGGTTCCCAGTCCGGGTCCGTGAATGCCTGTTCGAGGCTGGCAATGACGCGCTCCCGCATGCCGGGACTCTCCTTGAACCGGAGTTCGAGGTTCCGCGCGATGTTCTCGCATTCCATGTAATGGAGTTCGAGGCCGACCTGGCAGCAGTTCCCGCTCCGGAGGCAGCGATACCGCGTGTCGTCGTACAGTTCGTGCCATTTCGTGAAGTCGTCGTAGAACGCGTTCAGTCGCTTGAAAAGGCGCTCGCGCGTGACCTCGACATCCACGGCGCTGCCATGTCCTCTCCGTTCATGAGCCCTTCGCATGTGCGGGCTGCGACACGGAGCGGCTTCGCCTGCCTGTCACACCCGTGTGGCTTGACCGGGACTTATTATCCGAGCCGCATCTACCGGCGCCGTGCCCAAGCGGCGGATGCGCGCGGAGGCCCTCGAGGCGCGTGCCCATGTCCATGACCGACCCGCCCGGAGCGCCCGCCTCGTGGCGCGCGTTCAAGGCATGGCGGAGTGGCAGGCTGCGGGCAGGGTGGCAGCGTTTGCTCCATTCGGCAGCGAGGTGGCCATCGATTCCCTCCTCCAATCCGCACTGGACGATGGGAAATCCCTGTGCCTCCCCATCACCGATCCCCGGCAGCATGTACTCACCCTCCACGAGGTGGCGTCCCTCGACGTCCTCGTCCGCGGCCATTTCGGGATCCGGGAGCCGCCGCCGAATCCGGTTCCGCCGGAATCGGTCGACCTCGTCCTCGTGCCCGGCCTCGTGTTCGACCCGCGTGGCCATCGTGTCGGCTACGGCCGCGGCTACTTCGACCGCCTCCTCGCCACGATGCCCCGCGCGCGCAAGGTCGGTGTCGCCTTCGACGAACAGATCGTGGCCCACGTCCCGGATGAGGTCCACGACATCCCCGTGGACTGCGTGGTCACGGAATCCCGTATCCTGGTCGCCGGCTGAGCGCCGATGACGTTTTCGCGGGGAACCGCTTCCGCGCCTCATGCAGCCGGATTTCACGCGCCTCCACCCGTCCATCGAGCGCCTCCGGGCGCGGGTCGCCCCGATCCAGCAGGCGGGCGCGGATGCCTGTCATGACATCCATCATGTGGACCGTGTCGCCATGAACGCGCAACGCCTTGCCCATGCCGCCGGGGCAGACGTGGACGTGGTCGTGGCCGCCGCGTACGTCCACGACCTGGATCGGGCCGGATCCGAATCGCCCCTCAAGGACGCGGAAGCCCTCCTTGTGGACGCCGGGTTCCCGGCCGACCGGTTGGACGCTGCCTTGGAATGCTGCCGCCGCGTGAGCGATTACTCGTTCAAACCCGCGGGGAAGAAACCCACGACCCTCGAGGCGCGTGTCCTGCAGGATGCGGACAAGCTCGAAGCGATCGGAGCCATCGGCGTGGCCCGGACCTTCAGCTTTGGCGGCATGCTGGCGCGCGCCATGTTCGACGGCTCACCCCCCATCGAGGATCGGCCGTACGACAAGACGAAGGGCGGGGACGAGCACACCATCCAGCACTTCCATGACAAGCTCCTGCGGTTGACGCCGGAGGAGTTCAACACGGCGGCCGGGAAACGGGCGGCCGCCGTGCGGCAGGCGCGCCTCCGGGTGTTCCTCGACGAGTTCAACGCCGAGGCGGAGGCGCGGGACCTGCCGGATCTTCCTCACTCGTGACGGCGCCGCAGCATCCGCAGGGACACGTAGACTCCGACACCCGCCACGATGGCCAAGGCAAGGACCGCCACCGTGGAGAAGATGGGGACCGCGGTCACCTCGCACGCTTCCGAGGCGCCGGATTCCCCTTCCCAGGTGCCGGCGGTGATGACGTACTTGTAGGTGTTCCCGTGGGCGGTTGCATTGTCGAAGTACGCCGGCGAGGTGGCAGAGCCGCGGTACGCGTATGCGCCGCCCTCCACCGATCGGTACACGTAGTACTTGGTTGCGCCCTGCGCCTTCTCCCACGTGACCCGATTGCCCCCGGCGTCCGCTTCGCAGGCGACGGCGATGGGCTGACCCGCCGAGTTCTTCGGTCCGTCCTTCCCGGTGGGCGGTTTGCCTGTCGGTGTGGGGACGGTGGAATTGTCATCGATCGTGTCCGCGCCGCCGTCGGACCCGGGATCGTCGCTTGAAAGGGCAAGATATGTCGCTGCCCCGGCGATGGCCAGGATGATGCCGATCGCGGCGACCACACGAACCCAGCGGATGGTGCCCACCGAACCGAACTTTAATCGATCTAATCCCATAGTCATGCGCGGAAACCCCGATCTGGTTGCCGCCGTCCCACAGCCGATGCAAAAGGATGTTCCCTACGAACGCCGTTGCGCCGGACTTCCCCGTGGTACATGGCTCGCATGTTGAAGAAAACGGGAACCGCGGGCCGATTCGGGTGTGTTGCGGGATGTTCAGGACGGGGGTTTCGAGAAGGGTTGACCCGGTATGAAACGCCGATGCGCGAGGGGTTGGTGAGATGAGCGTGGGCCGCGAAGTGTGGGTGGGATGAGCGCGGGCCGAGAGGGATGGAGGACGCACCGCCCGATGTGCCCGTTCCCACGAACGTGCAGGCGGCGGCGAGGAGCGGCGCTGCCGACAGCGCGGCCGTCAGGAGCACCCGTGCACGGAAAGTGTGAT
>JBFILE010000214.1:0-6748 GCA_041599855.1 Thermoplasmatota archaeon | reverse complement strand
GTCGGCGTCGTGCCCGCGAACGTCCATGCCCTCGGCGAGCGCCCCCGGGCAACCGTGCTCGACGCCTACCACGCGGCGCGTGCGTTCATCCTGCCCAGCGTCAACGACAGCTTCCCGACCGCGCTCCTTGAAGCCATGGTGGCCGGGGTGCCCGTGGCCGCTGCACGATCCGGCGGCGCCGCGGAAATCATCGAGGACGGACGCACCGGTCACCTCGCAGCCCCGGACGATGCGGACGCACTCGCGGCCGCCCTCGCGCGCGCCATCGACGCGCCGGCCTCCCTCGCTGCGAAGGGGCAGGAGCATGTGGCGGGCACCTATGACTGGTCGGCCGTCGCCCGCCAGGTGGACGCCCTCTACGATGACCTTCTGGAGGCGCGCGCATGAGCCCCCCGCGCATCGCCCTCGTGTGGCCCAATTTCCAGGCCACGAACGCGTGCGGCATCCGGGGCCGCTCCTTCGCGCGCAGCTATTCCAAGCTGGGGGCGCGCGTCCATGTGTACGCGCCTCCGCAGGATGGATTCGATGCGGACACCGACGGGTATGATGTGACCGGGCTCCCGCTTCTCCATGATGCGGGAGACCTCCGCGCCGTCGTACCGAGGGATCGGGCCCTCCGGACCGCGCTCCGGGACTTCCAGCCGCAGGTCATCCACGCAAGTACTCCGAGCATCCTCACGGCGTGGCAGGCATCACGCGCCGCGCGCAGTCTCGGCGTGCCGTTCGTTGCGGACGTCCGGGACCTGTTTGCGGAAAGCTGGCGCGCGGCATTCGGTCCGAAGCGCAGGTACGATGTGCTGGAGCGCTTCGTGGAAGGCCCCCTGTACCGGGGAGCAGACGCCGTGTTCGCCGTGAGCGGCATCATGCAGGAGCGCATCCGGGACGATTACGCGGTGGACGCGTCGCGCGTGCATGTCGTGCCGAACGGGGCCGACGTTGACGCGTACGCGGGACTCGCCCGCGCGCCGGATGTGGATGTGCTGTTCGTGGGCGCGCTTCAGGACAAGGGGCGCCGCGGCGAGGAACTCGTCGCCGCGTACGAGCGCATCCTTGCCGCGCGCCCCGGCACCACGTTCCGGTTCGTGGGGTGGGCGGATTCCGCCTACGCCGGCGACATCGTCAAGCTCATGAAGGAGACGGGGGTGCGGGAGCACGTGGAACTCGTGGACCGCGTCCCGCACAGCGAGGTGAAGGCGCATCTCGCGCGTGCCCGCATCGGCGTCGTGCCCCTGCAGGATGCACCCGTGTTCCGGACCGCCATGGGCGCGAAGACGTACGAGTACCTCGCCGCCGGCCTGCCACTCGCCGTCCTCGGCCCGAGCGGGGATGCGGAACTCCGCCGCCTCGTGGACGGCGAACAACTGGGTGTGTACGCCGCCCGCCCCGGCCCCTTCGCGGACCGCGTCGTCGAACTCCTCGACGATGCGCTCCTGCTTGCCGCAACGAGCGACCGGGCCCGCAAGGTCGCACACCGCTTCGACCGCGCAGCGATTGCGCATGATGCGTTCACGCGCATCATCGAACCCCTTGCCATGGGCAAACGGCCCGAGCCCGCCCTCCCCGGAGGCACCCCGTCTTGAAGAAAGCCGATCATCCGACGGTAACCGTCCTCATCACGCTCCTGAATGATCCGCGCGCCGTGCGCACGGTGGAAAGCCTCCTGAAGCAGACGGAGTTGCCGGACATCATCCTGGTTGCCGACGGCGGCAGCAGGGACGGGACGCTGGACAAGCTCCGGGCGCTCGGCAATCCCCGCGTCGTGATCGAGCATCATCCGGGGAGCGTCGCGGAGACCCGCAACAGCGCCCTGGGGAGTGTGACCACGGACGTGGTTGCGTTCCTTGATGCGGACGAGGTCGCCCCGCGGGACTGGCTGCATCGCCTCCTGAACCCCATCGTCCATGACGTGGCCGATTTCGCCGGGGGACCGACGCGCCCGCTCGGGAAGCCGAAGAACAAGACGGAGAAGTACATCAACGATTTCGAGGCGTGGTTCTACGTCAACATCGTTGCGAACGACATCACGGCGCTGCCCATGGGGAACAGCATCTGGCGCACGAAGATCTTCGACGAGATCGACGGCTTCGACGAGCGCCTCGTGTGGGGCGGCGAGGATTACGACGTGAATCTGCGGGCCGTGCGCCATGGGTACCGCGGGACCCTCGTGGATGAGGCATGGGTGTTCCATGACCAGAGCCACCTCGCGAAGTTCCGGAAGGTCGTCCGCAGGAAGTACCGGTACTCGGTGGGGGCGACGGTGGCCTACCTGAAGAACGGGGCATTCAAGGACAAGGTGGCACCAGCCGCCATGACAAGCGCCCGGTTCCCGCACCCGTACGAATGGCTGAATCTCATCATCAAGCCGGTGGCGTTCTTCCGGGGGTACGCGGCGTGGCGGCGCCTCACGCGGAACCTTGGGTCCGACTTCTAAGTAGATGTCGGGCGTGGGGCTCGATCCCGTCACATTGGCCCCCCTTACCCCTCATAGATTCATACATTCATACAGTTGTACACCGGTGGGTTCGATGCATCGGCCGCCAGATTCCGAGGTGCGCACCCTATCGGTTGCCCGAATCGGACGTCGTGCGAAATCGACGGCTTCCTGCGGCGAGGGAAGCAGTCACGACCACGGCGAGCCATTTCCGATTCTTTATAAGGGTACGGAATCCTACTCGATCCACCCATGGCGGAACCGTTCAAGAGCACGGATTACGACCGCCAGTACTACGAGGAGCGCGAGGTCCATTCCGAGCGGTGGAAACCGTACAACGATTCCGTCGCCCTCGCCCTCGCCGACACCTTGGGACCGACGCGCGTCCTCGATGTCGGGTGCGGCGTCGGGAACCTCGTGAAGAGCTTCCTCGATGCGGGGGTCGCCGACGCGAACGGCCTGGACATCTCGAAGGCTGCCGTGGAGATGAGCCATGTCACGGAGAAGCTGGCTGTCTGCGATGTGACCCGGGAGCGCTTCCCGTTCGATGACGACACGTTCGATCTCGTCACGAGTTTCGAGTTCGTGGAACACATTCCTGATGAAGGCGTCCGCCACGTCTACCAGGAGATCGCGCGCGTCCTCAAGCGCGGCGGCCACTACTTCCAGCAGACGCCGGTGCCGGGGTCCGCGGCCGCGAAGATCGATCCCACCCATGTGAACGTGAAGAACCGCCGCGGCTGGCTGAAGCTTGCCCGCGAGTACGGTTTCCTGCCGGATGAGAAGGGCTTCTACGCGATGGAGCACCGGTTCCCGAAAGGCACGTTCGGCCAGAAGGCCCCCCGGTTCATCCGGGAATTCCCTCTCCTGAAGTGGTACGTGGTTGCCATGGGCACCCGTACCCTTTTCAAGCTTGATAAGAAGCCGGGAGCGCCGAAGGAGGCGACCGCTTGACGACACACGATTCCCCAGCAGCGTTCCTCGCCCTTGCTGAAACGTACCTGGAAACGAGCGTTATCGCCCTCGAGCGCGGCTTCGAGCCGGTGGCGTACCAGAACGCGTTGCATGCCCTCACGATCGCCATGCGCGGGTCCATTGCCGATGCCGGCGGGGACACCACGATGGACAACGACCACCTCGCGGGCGAATTCGCGCGCACGTTCCGCACCCGCGTTGCGCCCCTTGTCCTGCGGCAGATCACGTCCTTCATCGAGGACATGGATTCGCCGCTGGACCCCAAGTGGGGTCAGATCCCGTCCGATGAACTCCATCACCGCGTGACCCGCATCGGTGAACTCGTCACGGAAGTCATCCCGGGCCTCGTCGCGCCCCCCGGGGAATAGAGGCGGATCCGGCCTGTGCGCATCGCTCTTGTCGGAAGCGGCATGATCCCGATCCCGCCGCCCGGGTACGGCGCGGTCGAGAAGCACATCTGGCACCTCGGGGAAGCCCTGCGCGGCCTCGGCCATGAGGTGGACATCGTGAACCGCGTCGTGGGCACGGGGAGTCTTGACGAGTACCGGTTTGCGTGGGACGCCCGCCGTGTCCTCCGCGCTGGCGACCATGACATCGTCCACGCGCACACGACGGGCGTCGCGGCGACCCTCGCCACGTTCGGTCCGCCGTTCGTGTACACGAGTCACAGTCGGCACTGGATGAGCGTGGAAGGCTGGAACGAGCGCGCCGGGTTCACGCTGGAGCGGTTCGCGGTGGGCCGCGCACGCGAGGTGATCGCCCTCACGGAGGACGTGGCCCGCGCCATGGGCGACCGCGCGAGTCCGCACATCATTCCGAACGGCGTGGATGCGGAGGAATACCGGCCGTCGTGGGATGCGCGGAATGGCCGCACCATCCTGTGCCTTGGCGTGGTCACGCGCCACAAGGGATTCCATATCGCAGCGGAGGCGGCAAGGGACCTGGATGCGGACGTGCGCGTCGTAGGGCCCATCGTGGACCCCGGATATGCGGATGAGTTGGAGGGGTTGGGCGCCATCGTCACGGGGCCCGTGGACCTTGAAACGCTGCAGCGGGAACTCGCGGAGGCGGACATCTTCTGCCACTTGTCCATGAGTGAGGCGTTCAGTCTCGCGGTCCTGGAAGCCATGGCGAGCGGCTTGCCGCTTGTGGCGAGCGACGTGTGCCGTGGGCAGGTGTTCGATGGCGGGAATGGCACGTCCATCCCGGTCGCCCTCGATGAGGATGCCCGTGTGGCGGCCACGCGCGCCGCCCTCGAAGGACTCCTCGGGGATGATGGGCTCCGGCGCCGTCAGGCGGAGCGTTCCCGCGCCATCGTCCTTGAGAACTACACGTGGGCCAAGATTGCTTCCCGCGTCGTCGAGGTGTATCGGCGGGCGTCCGACAATTCGTGAAGCAATCGGTGGTGGCTGGCAGCCAGGGGTCGCGGTGGGGGCGCCGGTGGACGCGTGTGTCCCAGTGGGTGTCCAGCGCCATCTGCGGGATCGCCTCCAGATGGCGGTGCATACGCGGGATCCGTTGCGCCTTCCTGCAACCCGTTCCCGCGCCCGCATGTTCACGTTTCCGGGTCCACGTCGGTTCATTTAAACGCCGCATTCCCCTTGCGCGGCGCGTTGACGGATGATGCGTCCGCGTCCACCGGTATCGGGCGCAAGAGCACCCTGATCTTCGCAAACACGGCCGTGGGCGCCCTCATGGGAGCGGTCGCTCTCAAGGCGGTCTCCATCTACCTCGGGGCGGACCCCCTTGGTGAAGTGACGTACGCGGCGGCCCTTCTCGGCCTCATCGCGTTCGCGACGGATTTCGGGTTCAACACGGCGCACATGAAGCGCATCAGCGAGGGTGTGAACGCGGAGGATGCGACGCGCACGTTCTTCGTGTTCAAGGTGTGCGCGACCACGTTCTACATCTTCCTCGGCTTGTCGTTCATCCTTGGGCGCGTGGTGGTTCTCGGGCGGCCGTTCGAGAGCGTGGGTCTCGATGTGCTGTTCCTCATGTTGTCGTACTATGCGGCGCGGTCCATGACGAACTATGGGTTGAGCACGTTTGGTGCGTACCGGGAAACCGCGCGGGGCGAGGTCGCCATCTTCCTTGAGAACGTGGTGAAGAGTTCGGTCACGATCACGGCGGCCCTCCTCATCGGTGCGCTCACACGGAATGCGGGCGTGTTGGCGGGACGCCTGCCGGAGGGGAATGCGTTCCTCGATTGGCTGGCTGCGAATCCGGGTTCGGCGCTCGCGTTGGCGTGGTTCCTCGGCGGCATCGCGAGTCTGCTCACGGCCGCGTACTATATGCGGAACCGGTTCCAGGGTGGCCATTTCCGTTGGGACATCCTGAAGTCGTACTGGTCGTTCGCGCTTCCGCTGTTCCTCATCCTGACGGTGAGTGTGTTGAGCGCGAACATCGACCGCGCGGCCCTCGGTTATTTCTGGGGCCCGACGGAGGTGGGGTTGTATGAGGCGCCGCGCCGGGTGACGCAGCTCATCGAGGCGGTCCCGATTGCGGTGGCGACCCTTCTCCTGCCCACGGTGAGTGCGCTCACGGGGGACCGTGAGAAGGTGAATGAGATCACGCACCGGGCCACGCGGTACGTGAGCCTCGTGGTGTTCCCGCTGGTGGGTGGCACCATCGTCTTGGCGGCGCCGGTCGTCACCATCATCCTTTCGGCGGAGTGGTTGCCGGCGGTCCCGGTCCTGCAGGTGCTCGCCATCTACACGCTCCTCCTGTCGTTGACGCGTCCGTACGAGATGCTGCTTGCGGGGACGAATCACCCGGGGGCGACGGCCCGCATCGCGATTGCGATGGCGGTCACGAACGTGGTCCTGAACATTTTGCTCATCCCTGCGGACATCAAGAGTCTGGGCATCCGTCTTGGCGGCCTGCGCGAGTACGGTGCGGCGCTCGCGACCATGATCAGCGGCATCGTGGGCCTCATCCTGGCCACGTGGACGACGTGGAAGGTTCTCGGGATCCGGCCGACGACGAAGCCCCTGCTCCACCTGGTGGCGACCCTTGTCATGATGGGGGCCCTCACCGCGGTGGATGTCACGATCATGGCGGGCGTGGCCTACCGGGTGTGGCATCTGGTGTTCTTCGCGGGCCTCGGCGCGGGCATCTACATCATTGTCTTGGCCCTGCTCCGCGAGTTCACGGGTGAGGACATGCGGTACTTCGTGGACCTCCTGCACGTGGGCGACATGGTGCGGTACATCCGTGGCGAGCTGAAAAAATAGGGGCGAGTCGCAGCCAGAGGCGACTCGCGGGCCGGGGGTGGGCCGGACGACTCATGGGCAGCGGGCCGGGCGACTCGGAGGCAGGGGCGACTGGCACGGACGACTTGCG
>JBFILE010000213.1:0-6801 GCA_041599855.1 Thermoplasmatota archaeon | reverse complement strand
GCCGATCCCCATGCCAACGCCCCCAGATACCGGGCTGCGTCCCGGCATTCCTGCCCGTCCCGCCAGCCGATTTCCCAGATGAACCCCGCAGCTTGCCTCCTCGCCCCACGGACCCTTTAAGCCCCACCCCCGACCTCCCCGGGCCGTGGCGGACAGCGCCCTCATCCTCGCCGCAGGCGCCTCCACGCGCCTCGGGTACCCGAAAGCCCTCGCCCAGGTCGGGGACGAGCCCGCCCTCCAACGTGTCATCCGGCTCCTACAGGAAGCGGGCGTGGGGCGGATCGTTGTGGTTTTGGGCGCCCACGCGGACGCCATCCGCGCGACGAGCGACCTTGCCGGCGTCCACGTATTCGTGAACGAGGAATGGGAACGTGGCCGCACATCCACCCTCAAGGTCGGCTTCCTTGCCCTCCGCGCGCAAGGCGCCCTGTCGCACGCCAACGGTGCAGACCGCGTCATCATCGCGCCCGTGGACCGCCCCCTCTTCCACGCGGAGGATGTCGCGCGTCTCCTGGACTCAAAGGCTGCCATCGCGCTCCCGGAGCATGACGGCCGCCGCGGCCACCCCATCATGGTCACGGCAGCCGTTGCCGACGAGGTCCTCGCTCTCGCAGATGAAGAACCCCTGCGCACCGTGATCCAGCGGGATGCCGCGCGCGTCGCAGCAGTCCCCGTGGATCATCCGGGGATCCTGTTCAATCTGGACACGCCGGAAGCCGCGGCCGAGGCGGCGGCCACGCACGAACGCTCACGCGCCAACGGGGAGGGCCGGTGACGTGAACGCCCGCCGATTCCTCGAACGCGAACTCGCCCTCATGGACGCACGGATCCCCTACGCGCGCTGCACCGTGATCCGCGCGCAGGGAAGCGTCCCCGCGAAGCCGGGGTCCCGCATGCTCGTGACATCGGATGGCCGCGAATGGGGCACGGTCGGCGGAGCCGGCCTCGAAGAACGGGTGAAGGCGCGCGCCCGCGAACTCATCCCGGCGGGGAAGAGCGACCTGGCCCACTTCGAGCTTGCGAACTGGAAGAGCGAGGGATTGGACAGCATCTGTGGAGGAAGTGTGGACGTGAGCATCGAAACCGTGAACCCCGTACCCCACGTGCTCCTCATCGGCGGCGGACACGTGAGCGAAGCCCTCGCCCGCACCCTCGACATCCTCGAATACGACGTGAGTGTCGTGGACGACCGCGCCGAGTATGCGGCGACGGCGCGCTTCCCGAACGCGAAGGCCGCGCTCGTGGCGGAGCCGGCGGCGTTCTGGGCGGACGCGGACCCCGCGGCATGGACCCACGCCTACATCCTCGGCTACTCCCACGCGATCGACACCGATCACCTCGTCCACCTCCTGAAAAGCGGATTCACGGGCGTCGTTGGCGTCATCGGGTCCCGCGCGAAATGGAAGATCATGCGCGAGCGCGCCGTCGAGCGGGGCATAGCGGACGATGTTCTCGACAAGGTCCGATGCCCCATCGGAACCGTGGTGCCGACCGTGACCGTGGGCGAGATCGCGGTCGCGGTTGCGGCCGAGATCGTGGCGGACCATCGGCGGCCGTCGGCGCGCGGGTAGCGGACCGGCTGACGGGCACTTGCCGCGTGCTTCAGAGGCTTCCAGCGCCGGCGAGGAACGGGCCGTACGCGTGGCGCGCAACCAGGATTCCTGCCGCGCCAGAGGTGTTGGCGCCTCCCCGGAACCCGAAGAGCAAACACAGCGATGTCACGGAGGGGAGGGTTGCCATTGTTGCCAGAGTGATGGCCCGAGCCGTCGACACGCGGGAATGGGCCGTGGGCGCGACGCTAACGCTGGAAGTCATCATCGGGATTACATCCGCTGTGGCATCCTCGCCGGCACGCA
Source organism: Thermoplasmatota archaeon (assembly GCA_041599855.1). Classification (GTDB taxonomy): domain Archaea; phylum Thermoplasmatota; class SW-10-69-26; order JACQPN01; family JAJPHT01; genus JBFILE01. Next base: position 4,945 of record JBFILE010000213.1, on the reverse strand, counting down.
TCATCTGGGATACGAGATGTAGATATCATCAATCGTGCCGGTCACAGTTGCTCCCGTACCGATGTTGCGTCCCATCGACGCGGAGCCGATCTTGTCGAAACGGAAATCCTGGCCGACGGGTACGGTTCCCGAGGCCCGGCCCAGCAACTCGCCTTCGACATTCGTGACAGCCATCGCAACCCGCCGCGTGGGCGCGTCGAACGCCAAGTGCAGCTCGACGGTACCGGTCGCTGGAATCGGCACGGCCTTCTCGAAGACGAGGGGCCCCGTCGGTCGGCGGAATCGCAGGTACATGTTGGCATCGATGCCGTTCCCGTCTGCGATGTAGTGGAAATTCAACATGTTACCCCAACCATCGCCCCGATAAACATCGTTCATCGCAAGGAACAGGGGTGTGGCCCGACCCGCCCCGACAACCGACTCCACCGTCCACGTCGCGCTGACCGCGAAACTGCCGGACGCGGGTGTCCAGGATGAACCCAACGGGCGGCTGACGAGTTCGTCGCCCACGTCGGCCTCTGCGCTGAACAACTGGATGGCCCCGTTTTCGACTTTTACGTCGCTAAATGGCCGATCCGTTTCCCGGGAGAAGCCTTCGTCACCTGTATCGAATGTCAGGATTTCGTCCAGCATCCCGGTGGCCGGAAGGCGGTAGTCTGAACCGGTTCCCGTATCGTCCCAGACCGGCCACGACATGCGGGTCGTGCCGGGCGTCCCGGCCGTCACAAATGCACGAGGATCGGAAAGCCGAGCGCCGGGCGGTGGTCCTTGGAGCATGGTTCTCGGAACAATCCACCAGATCACGTTGGCATCTGCGTCGACGCCGCCAGTGACGGAACCGATCACCTTCTCTGTGGCGAAATCCCCGGATTCGGAGCGCTGGATGAGCGCGAATCGGGGCGCAATCGAGTCGGAGTCGGTCGCCGGTGATTCCGCCCGGACTGCCAGCCTCACGCTCGCGTCCGACAAACTGGAACGGCCGCCCCATGACGGATCCCACTGGGCGTATGCCGGCGTGAACTCCACGTAGTAGGCGGATTCGAATGTGGCCTCGGGGATCACTTCGGAAAGTTTCAGGGACACGTAGACGTACCGGAAATCAGAATGGAACCACGCGGCGTCGATGTTCGTCCACGGTGGAAGGAAACCATCGTACCCGGGCGGCAGGGTTTCGACGTGGTCCACGATTTCCGGCTCGCCCGGCGGCTGGCGGGGCGCATGGGGGGCCTTGTCGGCGTCCACAACAATGGTAACCGCGCGCACGCCTCCCGTATTGTCGGTGACGGAAAGCGTGACCGCCCGATCTCCGGCGGACTGGTACGTGTGTTCAAGGTACACCTTGTTGGAGGTTTTTCCATCGCCGAGTGCCCACGAATAGGAAACCACATGTCCATCGGAATCCCGGCTTGACGAGCCATCGAATCGGCACGTCTGCTCCACGCACTCATAGGTGATCCGGGGCTCCGGTGGCGCATTCGGTTCGATGGTGATGACGACTTCATCCGTTGCCGTGGCGCCTCCGTTGTCTGTGACCTGAAGTCGAAGCGTTGTGCTCCCGACGGCCAGCTCCGTTTCCAAGGTGCGGGTCGAGCCCAGCAGGAGGTCGTCAACGTACCAGGCATATGCCGCAATCACGCCATCGGTATCCGCCCCGGAACCGACCACCATCACCGGCTCCACGCCGTTGCCATCCACGTCGCGAATCGTCACATCTTCTCCTGCACCTGCCGTCGGGGCACGGTTCGGATGAACGGTGACCTGTACGTCATCGAGCGAGACGGCACCGCCGTCGTCCGTGACCCGCAGGGTGACGATGGTCACCCCGACGGGCAGGTTGACCGCCGTGCTTTCCCCCGTGGTCGCGAGGGCCCCGTTCACGAGCCACTCATACGAAACGATCACGCCATCGGGATCCGACGCGACGGCGGTGAGCGGGATGGTTTCAACCCCATTTCCGTCGCTATCCCGACCGTCGAGATCAGGGCCTGCGCTCGCCGCCGGACGCTGGTTTGGGCTAACCTCGACGAGGACGAGATCAGACGCGACGGCACCCCCGTTGTCGGTTGCCTCGAACTGCAGCTCAGATACACCGGTGGGCGCGTCATAACGCAGGATGGACGAGCTGCCGATCGTGACACCTCCGATGATCCATCGGACCGAGCTGATGGTGCCGTCCGGATCACTTGAGCTGCCGGCGAGGACGACCTCCTCGAAACCGCTACCGTCCGAGTCGGCAGCGACGCGGTCGGGCCCGGCATAGGCGGACGGCGGAACGTTGGCGAGGACCGTGACGTCCACGAAATCGCTGGCCATCCCTCCGCCATTGTCGGTGAGCTGGAGTTCAACCGAAGTTGTCCCAACCGCGAATGCTGCGGTCGGGAACGCCCCTTGGGCCACAACGACCTCATCGACCAGCCACTTGTAGGAAACGATCTGCCCATCGTCATCAAACGATCCCGAAGCCGACAACGAGACCGATTCAAGGCCGTCGGCGTCCGTGTCCCGAGCCACGAGATCCGTGCCGGCCTCCGGACTTGGGGGATGATTGGGCTCCACGACCACATCCAGGAATGTCTGACCCGTCTCCTGACCCGAATCCACAACAAGGAGTTCGACGCGGGTTTCGCCGGTCGGGAGATCCGCGGATACCACCTCGCCCTCGGCGATCACGACGCCTTCCACATACCATGCCCATCCAACGACCTCGCCGTCGGAATCTGAACTGGCGGTCCCATTGAGGATGACGCGAGCATAGCCATCCGAGTCGCCATCGCTGGGGCGTGAAGCCGTACCCCATGCGATTGGCGGCTCGTTGGCATTCACCGTCACAGCCACGGTGTCGCTGGATGTTGAGCCTCCGTTGTCCGCAACGATGAGTGTTACGATGGTTGTGCCCACGGGCAGGGTCAGCGTGGGCGTTGCGGCGACGGAGAGCGTCGCGCCATCGACGCTCCACTCGTACGAAATGACGGTGCCGTCGATGTCGTCGCTTGCGGTGGCGTCCAGCATCACATCCTCGAAGCCGGATCCATCCGCGTCGGCGGCGCTCAAGTCCGGTCCGGCCCGGGCAACCGGCGGAACATTGGCCGCCACCCTGATGATCACATCATCGGTATCGGTGGAGCCCCCATGATCCGTCACGCGGAGCGTGAGCGTGGTCGAACCGACCGGGAACATGTAGGAAAGCGCCGGGCCTGAGCCAATCTGGACGCCATCGACGAACCACGTGAAAGCCACCAGGTATCCGTCCGGATCCGAGCTGGCGACGCCGCTGACTTCGACCAATTCATCACCGCTGTTGTCGTCGTCTTCCGCATTGAGATCCGGTCCGGCTTCGGCCACGGGAGCCACGTTCGCACCGATTGTGATCACGATATCGTCCATGGCGGTTTCGCTGTCGCTACGCGTCACGCGCAACGTGATTTCGTGCGTGCCGATCGGCAACGGGACGGTGGGCGTCGGACCCGTTGCGATCACGGTGCCATCCTTGATCCAATCATGTCCAACAATGGTTCCCTCGGTGGTTCGGCTCCGTGATCCATCAAGGAATACGTTCTCGAACCCATCCCCATCAGCATCGGACATGTCCTGGTCCGGGCCGGCGCTCGCGAAGAACCCAAGGCTCGCAAGAATCGCTTCTTCGGCATCCACAATTCCATAACCGAACTCGGAATCGCGCCCCGCGGAACCAACATCCTGCGCCGTCGACTGCAGAATGGTTCTCAGTTCGTGCCGGGAAAGCAGGGGTTGGATGTTCCAGACAAGCGCGGCGACGCCCGTGACGTGAGGGGCCGCCATGCTGGTGCCGCTTCCCGACACGTAATGGCCGCTCGACCCGGCATATGCCCCGGGAACATCCTCGGCCGGCGCTGCCAGTTCGGCTTCCGGTCCATACGAAGATCCCGACCACCGGCCCCTGGAAGGGTTGGTGCCCGTTACGGCAATCACTTCGGGGTAGGCAGCCGGATATTGGACGCAGCCACTGCACCCATCATTGCCGCTCGCCGCGACCAGCAGGGCATCGTTTGTGTTTGCGTACGCGACGGCGCTCTCGAGGGTGACGGAACCCTCGCCCCCCAGGCTCAGGCTGATGATCGAGGCACGATCGGCACAGTATCGGATGGCGGACGCCACGAGCGAACTTGATGTGGTTCCCGAATAGCCAAACACCTTGGCGGCATAGAATTCCACGGGCGCGATGCCAGCGATTCCGAGTCCATTGTTGGTTTTGGCGGCCGCAATGCTTGACGTGAACGTGCCATGACCGTTCTTGTCATCCGGGTATTGGTCATTGCTGTAGAAATCCCATCCGCCGGCGTAGAAGCTCGGCGCCTCCGACACATCTTCATGATAGTACCTTACGCCGGAATCGACGAAACACATCCGGTGCGCCGCCCGTTCGATCGACAACTGCTGTTCCATGGCAATGTCCCAGCGGATCTGTTTCAGGTTGTACTGGAGGTAGTAGAACTGGTCATTCGGCGTGAACAACATGTTGAGGGCGCGATCCGGCTCCACGTAGCGCGTGCGCGGATCCTTGCGCGCGGTCGCCTCGAACGAAGCCGGATCCTCGGTAATCACGGCCGCAAAGCCAAGGATCGTATCCACGTGCACCACTTCGGCACCGGCGAAAAAGTCGCCACGATCGAGGCCGGCCGGGAACACGGCGAAACCGACGATCATGCGCGTTGACCCCTCGGACGTCCCATCGGAATCGGCGACGACCATTCCGGGGAGGGTCAGCATGAGCACTATGGCAGACAATGTAGCAACGCGCATGAACGAGCCTCCGGCAGCCAGCCGATGACTTGTCACTTATTCCAAAGACCCATTAACTTTTTCCTCGTCATGTATGCGGTGCGGCGGGTGCGCGTCGTAGTCGAGTGATCCCGGTCCCTCCATGTGCGGTGCCACGTGCGAGTGGCTGCCGAACCAGGGGCTTGGG